>NZ_JBIVVI010001115.1:0-3001 GCF_044757675.1 Kitasatospora sp. NPDC091257 | reverse complement strand
CCCTGCAGTCCGGCATGCTCTTCCACGGCCTGGTCGACGGGGACGGCGCCTACGTGGACCGGATCGCCGTACGGCTGGCCGGCGTCGCCGACCCGGCGGCCTTCGCCGCGGCCTGGCAGCAGGTCGCCGACCGCACCCCGGCGCTGCGCACCTCCGTGCACTGGCGCGGCCTGCCGCACCCCGTCCAGCTGGTCGCGCGCCGTGCCGCCCTGCCCGTCCGCCACCTGGACTGGCGCGCGCTGACGGCCGAACAGCGCGCCGGGGGGACCGAACGGCTGCTCGCCGAGGAGCGGGCCGCCGGGCTGGACCTGGGCACCGCGCCGCTCAGCCGGCTGGCCCTGGCCGCGCTGCCCGGCGAGGAGGTGCTGCTGCTCTGGTCCACCCACCACGTGATCCTGGACGGCTGGAGCACCGGACAGCTGCTCACCGAGGTGTGCGAGGAGTACGCCGCGCTCACCGGCGGACCGCAGGCGCCCCGCCCGGTCCGGCGCCCGTTCGCGGACTTCCTGGCCTGGCTGCGCGAGCAGGACGAACAGGCCGCCGAGGACCACTGGAGCGGCGCCCTGGCCGGGTTCACCGAACGGACCGCGCTGCCCTACGACCGCCGGCCCGCCGGAGCGCACCGGGCCCGGGCCACCGCCGCCGTCCACCGCGCCCTCGACGAGGCGCTCTCCGCCCGGCTGCGGGAGAACGCCGCCGCCGCCGGACTGACCGTCAACACCCTGGTCGAGGCAGCGTGGGCGCTGCTGCTGGCCCGCTACGGCGGCACCGCGGACGTCGTCTTCGGCACCACCGTCTCCGGGCGGCCGGCCGAACTGCCCGGCGTCGAGACGATGATCGGCCTGTTCATCAACACCGTGCCGGCCCGGGTCCGGCCGCCCGCGACCGGCGGCGTGCTGCCCTGGCTGCGGGACCTCCAGGACCGGCAGAGCGACGGCCGCCGCCACGACCACCTGGCGCTGCCCCGCATCCAGGCGCTGAGTGAACTGCCCGCCGGGGAACCGCTGTTCGACAGCATGCTGGTGTTCGAGAACTACCCCGTCGACGAGTCGGCCGCGGACCGCACCGGCGTGCGGGTGGTCGAGGTGCGCGCCGACGACGCCACCACCTTCCCCTGGTGCCTGCGCGCCCACCTCAGCGGGCAGCTCGCCTTCGACCTGGCCTACGACCCCGCCCTGTTCGACGACGGCACCGTCCAGGACGCCGCCGACCGCCTCGCCCTGCTGCTGACCGCCCTCGCCGACGGCCTGGACGGCGACCTCGCCGCGCTGGACCCGCTCACCGCGGCCGACCGCGAACTGCTGGCCGCCTGGCACGCCACCGCCCGCCCGCCGGTGCCGCGCAGCCCGCTGGGGATCTTCGCCGAGCAGGCCCGCCGCACCCCCGACGCCCCCGCCGTGCGCGACGGCGAGCACGAACTGACGTACCGCGGGCTCGACGACTGGTCCGACCGGCTGGCCGCCCGGCTGCTCGCCGACGGCCTGGCCCCCGAGGACCGGGTGGCGCTGGCGATGGACCGCGGCACCGAACTCGTCGTCGCCCAACTGGCGGTCCTCAAGGCGGGCGGCGCCTACCTGCCCGTCGACCCGCGCGCCCCCGAGGAGCGCCGCCGCGCCCTGCTCGACCGGGCCGGCGCCGCCCACCGGCTGAGCGCCGAACAGGTCGCCGCCGCACGGACCGGTGAGGCGGCCCCGCACCTTCCGCCCGCCGACCCCGACCGGCTGGCGTACGTGATGTACACCTCCGGCTCCACCGGCGAACCCAAGGCCGTCGCCGTCCGGCACCGCGACGTGGCCTCGCTCGCCACCGACAGCCGCTTCACCGACGGCAGCTGCGCCCGGGTGCTGCTGCACTCGCCGGTCGCCTTCGACGCCGCCACCTTCGAGGTGTGGGCGCCGCTGCTGAACGGCGGCTGCGTGCTCGTCGCCCCCGCCGGCCCGGTGGACGCCGCACTGCTGCGCCGCCTCGCCGGACCGGACGGACCGACGGCGCTGTGGCTCACCGCCGGACTGTTCCGGCTGCTCGCCCAGGACGCGCCGGACTGCTTCACCGGCCTGCGGGCCCTGTGGACCGGCGGCGACGTGGTGCCCGCCGCCGCCGTGCGCCGCGTCCTGGCGGCCTGCCCCGGACTGACCGTCACGGACGGCTACGGCCCCACCGAGACCACCACCTTCGCCACCGCCCACGCCCTCCCGGACGCCGCGGCCGTGCCCGACACCGTCCCGATCGGCCGCCCGCTGGACGACCGGCGGGTGCACGTCCTGGACGGCCGGCTGCGGCCCGTCCCGCCGGGCTGCGCGGGCGAGCTCTACCTGGCCGGCGAGGGCCTGGCCCGCGGCTACCTCGGCCGCCCCGGCGCCACCGCCGCCCGCTTCCTCGCCGACCCCTCCGGCCCGCCCGGCGCCCGGATGTACCGCACCGGGGACCTCGCCCGGCGCCGCCCCGACGGCACCGTCGAATTCCTCGGCCGCGCCGACGACCAGGTGAAGATCCGCGGCTTCCGGGTCGAGCCCGCCGAGGTGGAGGCCGCCCTCGCCGCCCACCCGAAGGTCACCGACGTCGCCGTGGTCGTCCGGGAGGACCGGCCCGGCGCCCGCCGACTGGTCGCCTACCCGGTCGGCGCCGTCGACCCCGAGGAGCTGCGGGCCTTCGCCGGCCGCACCCTGCCCGACTACCTCGTCCCGGCCGCCGTCGTCCCGCTCCCCGCCCTCCCGCTGAGCCGCAACGGCAAGGTCGACCGCGCCGCCCTCCCGGCGCCCGAGGAGCGGCCCGGCCACGGGCGCCGCGCCCGCGTCGAACCGCGCACCGCCGCCGAACACCGCACCGCCGAGGTCTTCGCCGAGGTCCTCGGCATCCGCCCGCCCGGCACGGACGAGGACTTCTTCGCCCTGGGCGGCGACTCCATCCTCAGCATCCGGCTCGCCGCCCGTCTCGCCGAGGCCTTCGGCGCCGACCTCGGCCCCCGCGCGGTCTTCGACCACCCCACCCCGGCCGGCCTGGC
>NZ_JBIVVI010001114.1:0-3005 GCF_044757675.1 Kitasatospora sp. NPDC091257 | reverse complement strand
CAGGGCGCTTCGTTCAGCGTGACCGTGCCGCAGGGCCGGCTGTTCCTGCTCGGCGACAACCGGATGGGCTCGCTCGACTGCACCTGGTACGAGGAGCACGACGACGCCGACGCGCCGGCGGCCGGCCTGTGGAGCAACCTGATCGTCACCCACCGGAACTCCGGGGCCTTCGGGATGGTCGTGGTGATCGACCACGAGGGGCCGGACGCCGAGAAGGTGCTGGCCGAGCACTTCGACGCGGTCAGCGCCGGGGTCGGGGTGGAACCGTCGGTGCACGTCACCGAGGTCGTGCCCTGGCTGAGCTCCTGGCTGCCCTCGTACAGCTTCCCGAACGACCCCAAGGGGCGCTACAAGGACAAGGCCGCCTACCTGCGCAAGGGTTTCACCGACCACCAGCTCGGGGTGGTCTGGCGCTACCTGAGCGATCCGGAGCACATCAACCCGATGTCGTGCCTGGTGGTCGCCGGCTTCGGCGGCAGGGTCAACACCGTCGCCCCCGACGCCACCGCCACGGCCCAGCGGGACTCGATCCTCAAGGTCCTCTACAGCGGCGGCTTCTGGCTGTCCGCGGACCAGGACGAGGCCTGCATCGCCTGGGTCCGGGAGTTCTACCGCGAGGTCCACGCCGGGACCGGCGGGGTCCCCGTCCCCGACGGGTTCACCGACGGCGCCTACATCGGCTACCCCGACCGCGACCTGGCCGACCCCGCCCTCAACACCTCGGGGGTGCCCTGGTCGGCGCTCTACTACGGCGGCAACTACCCGCGCCTGCAGCGGGTCAAGCGGGCGTACGACCCCCGGAACGTGTTCCGCCACGCACTGTCGATCGAACCAACCGACGCACAGCCGGACTTGCTGGAGGATCAGGATGCTTGAGAACAAGGTCGTCGTGGTCTCGGGGGTCGGCCCCGGTCTGGGCCGGGCCATCGCCCTGCGCGCCGCGCAGTCGGGGGCGGACGTGGTGCTCGCCGCCCGGACCGCCTCCCGGCTCGCCGAGATCGCCGCGGAGGTCGAGCGCACCGGACGCCGGGCACTGGCCGTACCGACCGACATCACCGACGACGAGTCGGCCGCCGCCCTGGTCAAGACCGCGACGGAGGCCTTCGGCCGGATCGACGCCCTGGTCAACAACGCCTTCGCGGTGCCCCCGCTGGTCGACCTCGGCGAGGTCGAATTCGCGGACGTGCGCGCCGGGTTCGAGACCAACGTCTACGCCGCGCTGCGGCTCACCCGGCTGTTCGCCCCCGCCCTGGCCGAGAACCGGGGCTCGGTCGTCATGATCAACTCCGCGGTGATCCGGCACTCCAAGCGGCTGTTCGGCGCCTACAAGATGAGCAAGGCCGCCCTGCTGTCGCTGGCCCAGAGCCTGGCCACCGAGCTCGGCCCGCAGGGCATCCGGGTGAACACCGTCGCCCCCGGCTACATCTGGGCGGACGCCCTGCGCGAGGGCTTCGGCCACTGGGCCGCGCAGCGCGGCGTCACCGTGCAGGACATCTACGACGAGATCGCGGCCACCCTCGACCTCGGCCGGCTCCCCGAGCCCGACGAGATCGCCGACGCCGTGCTGTTCCTGATGTCCCCGCTCTCCCGCGCCGTCACCGGCCACTGCCTGGACGCCAACGCCGGCGAGTACCACCACTGAACCACCCGGACCCAACGGAAGTCGAGGATCAGCGGTGACACGGAACACGAAGCCGTCCGGGGCCCTGGCCGCCGGACCGGAACGCACGAGACCCGGCACCGGAGCGGGCGCGACCGCACCGAGCTGGTGGCAGAGCCCATGGGTGACGGCCCTGGCCGTCCTCGTGGTCTTCAATCTGGTGTACGCCTTCCCCCGGTACCTGACCGGCGGCCCGGGCCAGGCCAGGATCCCCCTGGACCCGTCCTTCCCGGCGCACTACGCCGTCCTGGTGGGGCACGTCGTCTTCGGCAACATCTCGATGGTGACGGTCTTCCTCCAGGTCCTGCCCTGGATACGCCGCAACCACCCGACGGTGCACCGGATCAGCGGCCGGGTGTACATCTTCGCCGGGGCCCTGCCCGGCGGCCTGCTGGCCCTGGTGCTGCTGCCCTACTCCACCGCCCCGAGCGGCAGGATCGGCCTGGCCATGATGGGCGGGCTGTGGCTGCTCACCACCGTGCTCGGGCTGCGGGCCGCGCTGCAGCGCCGGTTCGTCGACCACCGGCGCTGGATGGTCTACAGCTTCGCGATGGCCCTCGGCACGAGTTGGGGCCGGGTGGTGGTGGAGCTGATGGGGTACATCCCCGGCTTCAAGCTCGACCTCCCGGTACTCCTGGAGGTGGCCAACTGGGCGGGCTGGGTGGTCAATCTGCTGGTCGCCCACTGGTGGCTGGAGCGGACCGGCCCCCGGGCCGCCCAACTGGTGCGCTGACGTTCCTCCCCGCGCGGCCGGCCGTGGATCGCCACGGCCGGCCGCGCGCTTTCGTGTCGAAAACGGGCCGTCGGCTCCGACGTCCCCTGTGAGGACCCCTGGAGAAGGCCGGGGGCCGTGGCCCAAGGAGTGAGAATCATGAAGTACCTGCTCGTGATGCACATGGACCCGGTGCTCTGGGAGGGCCTGTCCGTCGACGAGCAGCAGGCCGTCTACGCCGGCCACGGCGACTTCATGAAGCTCATCAAGGAGTCCGGCGAGCTGGTCACCACGCAGTCGCTGGCGCTGCCGGAGCGGAGCACCACCGTACGGGTCCGCGGCGGCGGCCCGGCGCACAGCGACGGCCCGTACCTGGACACCAAGGAGTTCGTCTGCGGCTTCTACCTGGTCGACGTCGAGACCAGGGAGCGCGCGATCGAGCTCGCCGGGCTGATCCCGGACGCCCGCCACACCGGCGTGGAGGTCCGTCAGGTGATGTTCGAACAGGGGCTTGAGATGTGAGCCGGGGCCCGGCTCCCCCCCCGGGGGCCCGCGGCCGGCCCCCGCCCCCCCCGCGGCACCCCCCCGCCGGGGCGGGCGGGGGGGCCCCCCCCCCCCCCCGCGCGGGCGGCG
>NZ_JBIVVI010001113.1:0-3010 GCF_044757675.1 Kitasatospora sp. NPDC091257 | reverse complement strand
GTTTTAATTCGGTGTGCCCTCCCTCCGGGCCCTTCGGGGGCCTTGGGGGGGGCCCCCCCCGGGGGGGGGCGCCCCCCCGCTTCGCGATGATCGCGAGTCAGCGTGGAGCTGACGTCAGCCGATGATCTGGATGTTCTCGGCCTGCGGGCCCTTCTGGCCCTGGGTGACGTCGAACTCGACCTTCTGGCCCTCGAACAGCTCACGGAAGCCCTGAGCCTGGATGTTCGAGTAGTGGGCGAACACGTCGGCGCCGCCGCCATCCTGCTCGATGAAGCCGAAGCCCTTTTCGCTGTTGAACCACTTCACGGTGCCGGTAGCCATAACCGTCTCCTCTAACTGGGGCATCAGGGACCCACACCTCGTGGATCCCCAAGTAGCCGCGATCCCCATCCGGAGACTGAAACACCGGACAAAACAAATGCGCCTGTCGGTTGGAACCAGCAGGCGCACACCACGTTCATGGGAACCAAAACTGCAACTGCATCGACTGTAGCACGGTGGAACCGGGCGTGACCGGGGATTTTCCGCCTCGGAGATCACGTTTGGCGGCTCCGGCAAAGGGGCAGCGGCGCCCCGCCGAAGCGGGACGCCGCCTGTCCTCGCGGACCCGGTCGGACCAGGGCCGACCGGTCGGGTCAGCGCCGGCCGGCCGGCTCCGGCATGCCGTGCGCGCCGGGCAGCGGGGCCGGGCCCTCGCCGTGGCCGTGACCGTGGCCGGGGTCGGCGCCGTGGCCGGGCCACCACGCCTTGTTGCCGATCAGCGCGGTGAGCGCCGGGGTGAAGAACATCGCCATCACGAAGGCGGCCAGGATGATGCCGAAGGCCATCGCGAAGCCGAACTCCAGCATGAAGATGTTGCCCGCGAGCATGAAGGTCGCGAAGGACGCCGCCAGGATGAAGCCGGCCGCCGCGACGGTCGGGCCGCCGTGGCGCAGCGCCTCGCGCGCGGCCTCACGCGGGTTGCGGCCCTCGCGGGCCTCCTCGCGGAGGCGGGCGATGATCAGGATGTTGTAGTCGGTGCCGATCGCCACCACGAAGAGGTAGATGAGGATCGGCAGCATGAACATCAGGCCGGCCTCGCCGCCGAGGTTCTGGAAGAGCAGCGTGGTGGCGCCGAGGGTGGCGGTGAAGCCCAGGCCGACCGAGGCCATCAGGTACCAGGGGGCGACGACGCTGCGCAGTTGCAGGCCGAGGATGAGCAGGATCAGCAGACCCGCGATCGGGAAGACCAGCTTGTAGTCGTGGGTCATCGCGAGGTTGATGTCCTTGTAGATGGCGGTCAGGCCGCCGACCTTCGCCTCGGTGCCGGCCGGTACCTGGCCGTGCGCGGCCTCCCGGAGCCGGGTGAGGGTCGCGATCGCCTCGTTGCTGTCCGGCTTGTCCTTCAGCATGACGGTGAAGTCGGCCGTCACGCCGTCCGCGCTGAGCTGGGGCTTCGGCGCGGCCTGGGCCACTCCGGAGACCTCGCCGAGCTTGGCGGCGTAGGAGTCGAACGCGCCCGGGTCGAGCTTGGCGCCGCTGGTGCTGGTGAGGAAGACGTGGGTCGGGTCGGCCGCACCGGCGGAGAAGCCGTTGATCATCTTGTCCTGAACGACCATCGACTCCTTCTCCTTCGGCATGGAACTGCCCGCGAGGTCGAAGGTGCCGTTGTAGCCCAGGGCGCCGACGGACAGCGCCAGCAGGACGCCGCCGGAGGCGAGCGCGACCACCGCCGGGCGCTTCTGCATCATCCGGCCGAGCGCGGCGAAGCGAGCGTCGTTCGGCTCCCGCATCCACTTCTTGCCCGGCCAGAACACGGCACGGGCCGGGATGACCGCGAGCAGGGCCGGGGCCAGGGTGAGCGAGGCGAAGGCGGTGACCACGACGGCGATGGCCAGGGCGGGGCCGAGGGCCTTGAACATGCCCAGGCTGGAGAGGATCAGCACGGCGAAGGCGACGGTGACCGCGCCGGCGGCGGAGGCGATCGCCTCGCCGACCCGCCCGACCGCGTTGGCCACGGCCTCCTTGCGGTCGTCACCGGCCCGCAGCCGCTCGCGGTAGCGGAACGCCAGGAAGAGGAAGTAGTCGGTGCCGACGCCGAGCACGACGACGATCAGGATCGCCGAGAGTATCGGGGTGGTTTCGAGGCCGAAGGCCTTGGTGGCGTAGTTGATCAGGCCGTTGGAGGTCGGCATGGCGACCACGAGCGAGACCAGGAGCGGCAGCAGGCCGGCCAGGATGCTGCGGAAGATGATCCCGACGATGATCGCGACCAGGACGATCGTCGCCAGTCCGATGAGGGCGTCGGCCGAGCCGGAGGCGTCCTGCTGGTCCAGCGACTGGGCGGCGGCGCCACCGAGCTGGAACTTGACGTCGGTCCCCGCGCTGAGTGCCTTGCCCTCCTCACGGAGGTGCTTGGCGACGTCGCCGAACGCCTTGGGGTCCTGCTGCTTGGTCTTGTCGATGGCTATCGGCGCGAGCGCGTACTTGCCGTCCTTGGACGTGGTCTGCTCGCCGACCGGGATGATCTTCTCGACCGCCTCGATCTTCTTGTCCGTGAGGCCCTGGACGATCTTGGCCATCGCGGCCTTGTCGCCCTCGTTCAGCGCACCGCCGTCGTTGCGCTCGAAGAGTGCCAGCGCGGACGGCGTGAAGCTGGCCGGGAACGCCTGTTCCTGGAGCGCGGCGGCCTGGATCGACTCGTAGTGCTTGGGGAGGAACGACGCCTCGTCCGTCTGTGCGGTGATCTTCGGCGCCGTCGCGACGATGGCGACCATCGCGACGACCCATGCGGCGATCACCCACCACGCACGGCGAACGACGAATTGTCCTAGTCGGTGGAACATGCTCGTGATGCCTCCTGGGCATGGTTCACCGCAGCCCTTGGGGGACGGGACGCTGGGCGACGGCAGGACCGGCTCGGGGAATGCCCGGCGGGCACTCCCTTGCCGGTCGGCAGGTAAGTGGATCTGGGGCATCATCCTACGAGCACTTGCTTGCCGCCCGGCAAGGAGCCCCCGTGTGCTTCAAC
>NZ_JBIVVI010001112.1:0-3011 GCF_044757675.1 Kitasatospora sp. NPDC091257 | reverse complement strand
CCCTGTCGGGGCGCTGGCTGCTGGTGACGGCCGAGAGGGCACCCGTGGAGGCCGTCGAAGCGGCACTGCGGGCCGCCGGCGCGGACGTTCTGCCGGTGGCCGGCGAGGGCCTCGGCCGGAAGGAGCTGGCCGACCGTGTCCGCGAGTCGGCCGCCGAGGGCGAGCCGGTGAACGTGCTCTCCCTGCTCGCCGTGGCCGAGCAGCCGCAGGGCCCGGGCTCGTGGGTGTCCTCCGGCGTGGCCGGGACGCTGACGCTGGTGCAGGCACTGGGCGACGCGGGCGTTCGGGCGAAGCTGTGGTCGGCGACCGTCGGTGCGGTGTCGGTGGGCCGGGCGGACCGGTCCGTGAGCCCGGCGCAGGCGCAGATCTGGGGTCTGGGCCGGGTGGCCGCACTGGAACTGCCGGACCTGTGGGGCGGGTTGGTCGACCTTCCGCCGGTGCTGGACGAGCGGGCCGGCCGCCGGCTGGTGGCGGTGCTCGGCGGTGCCGAGGACCAGGTGGCCGTGCGCTCCTCGGGCGTCTACGGGCGCCGGGTGGTGCGGGCCGCGCAGCGGAGCGGCCGCGGCGGCGTTTGGACCCCGTCCGGGACGGTGCTGGTGACCGGTGGTCTGGGTGCGCTGGGCGCGGAGGTGGCGCGTTGGCTGGCCGGGCGCGGGGTGCCGCACCTGGTGCTGACCGGCCGTCGTGGCGATCGGACGCCGGGCGTCGCCGAGCTGGTGGCCGAACTGACCGGTCTGGGTGCCCGGGTGACGGTCGCCGCCTGTGACGTGGCGGACCGCGACGCGGTCGCCGCCGTCCTGGCCGCGGTGCCCGCCGAGCTGCCGCTCACGGGCGTGGTGCACACCGCGGGCGTGGTGGACGACGGCGTGCTGGACGGCGAGACGGTCGAGCGGTTCGAGCCGGTCTTCGCCGGAAAGGTCGGCGGCGCCGATCTGCTGGACGAGCTGACGGCCGGTCCGGAGCTCGATCTGTTCGTGGTCTTCTCCTCGGTCGCGGCGACCTGGGGCAGTGGTGGTCAGGGCGCCTACGCGGCGGCCAACGCCCACCTGGACGCGCTGGTGCAGCGGCGCCGGGCGCGGGGTCTGCGGGGCACGTCGGTGGCCTGGGGCCCGTGGGCCGGTGAGGGCATGGCCGCCCAGGGCGATGCCGCCGAGCAGCTGCGCCGCCGTGGCCTGGCCGTGATGGACCCGGAGTTGGCGGTGTCGGCCCTGGCGCGGGCGGTGGACGCGGACGAGGTCTGTGTGACCGTCGCGGACGTGGACTGGCAGCTGTTCGCGCCGGCCTTCACGGCCGTGCGCACCAGCCGGCTGCTGGCGGAGCTGCCGGAGGCCGTCGGCGCGCAGGCGCCGGTGGTCGAGAGCGTGGAGCGGTCCTCGGGGTTCCGGGAGCGGCTGGCGGCGGCCGCGGCCGGGCGCCGGGAGCGGATGCTGGTGGACCTGGTCCGGACCGGTGCGGCCGCCGTCCTCGGGCACGTTTCGATGGAGGCCGTGGACGCCGGTCAGGCGTTCCGCGACCTCGGCTTCGACTCGCTGACGGCGGTGGCGCTGCGGAACCTGCTGGTGAAGGAGACCGGGCTCTCGCTGTCGGCCACGCTGGTGTTCGACTATCCGACGCCGGTGGTGCTGGCGCGGCATCTGGCCGGGGAACTGCTGGAGTCGGTGCCCGAGGCGGCGGTGGCCGCGGAGGTGCCGCGCGCGGTGCTGTCCGCCGCTGAGGACCCGGTCGTGATCGTGGGCATGAGCGCCCGCTATCCGGGCGGGGTGCGTTCGGCGGCCGGGTTGTGGGATCTGGTGGCCGCCGGGGCGGACGGGGTCACCGGCTTCCCGACGGACCGGGGTTGGCCGCTCGACGCGGTCGGCGCCGCGGCGGCGCGCGGTGGCTTCGTGGAGAGCGTGACGGAGTTCGACGCCGGGCTGTTCGCGATCTCGCCGCGCGAGGCGCTGGCGATGGACCCGCAGCAGCGGATCCTGCTGGAGGCCTCCTGGGAGGCCTTCGAGGACGCCGGGATCGACCCGCGCTCGGTGCGCGGCGAGCAGATCGGCGTCTTCGTCGGAGCCTCCAACTCCGGCTACGGTGCCGCCGGCGGCCTGGAGGAGGTCCAGGGCCATGTGCTGGCCGGGACGGCGAACAGCGTGATCTCCGGCCGGGTGGCGTACGCCTTCGGTCTGGAGGGTCCGGCCGTCACCGTCGACACGGCCTGCTCCTCCTCGCTGGTGGCCCTGCACTGGGCGGCGCAGGCGCTGCGCGAGGGCGACTGCGGGCTCGCGCTGGCCGGCGGTGTCACCGTGCTGGCCACCCCCGGGGTGTTCGGCGAGTTCGACCGCCAGGGCGGCCTGGCCGCCGACGGCCGCTGCAAGGCCTTCGCGGACGGCGCGGACGGCACGGGCTGGGGCGAGGGCGTCGGTCTTCTGGTGCTGGAGCGGCTCT
The DNA here is from genome assembly GCF_044757675.1 of Kitasatospora sp. NPDC091257. Lineage (NCBI taxonomy): Bacteria > Bacillati > Actinomycetota > Actinomycetes > Kitasatosporales > Streptomycetaceae > Kitasatospora > Kitasatospora sp. NPDC091257. Next base: position 584 of record NZ_JBIVVI010001112.1, on the reverse strand, counting down.
CGGACGCGCGCCGCAACGGGCACGAGGTGCTCGCGGTGGTCCGGGGCAGCGCGGTCAACCAGGACGGCGCCTCCAACGGCCTCACCGCGCCGAACGGGCCCGCCCAGCAGCGGGTGATCCGGCAGGCGCTGGCGAGTGCCGGGCTGTCGGCCGCCGAGGTGGACGCCGTCGAGGCGCACGGCACGGGCACGGTGCTGGGCGACCCGATCGAGGCCCAGGCGCTGCTGGCCACCTACGGCCGGGACCGCGACGGCGAGCCGCTCTGGCTCGGCTCGGTGAAGTCCAACATCGGCCACACCCAGGCAGCGGCCGGCGTCGCGGGTGTGATCAAGATGGTGCAGGCGATGCGCCACGGGGTGCTCCCGGCGACCCTGCACGTGGACGAGCCCACCGCCGAGGTGGACTGGTCGGCGGGCGCGGTGGAACTGCTCACCGAGGCGCGCTCCTGGCCCGAGCTGGACCGGCCGCGCCGCGCCGGGGTGTCCTCCTTCGGCATCAGCGGCACCAACGCCCATGTGATCATCGAACGCCCCGAGCCCGAGCCGGTGCCCGAGCCGGTGCCCGCGCCGGGGGCGGGGGCCGGC
>NZ_JBIVVI010001111.1:0-3014 GCF_044757675.1 Kitasatospora sp. NPDC091257 | reverse complement strand
CAGGGCCTTGGGCCGCCCGCCCAGGCGCCGCCCGCCCCCGGCGGCCAGGACCAGGGCGGCGACCGGGCCCGGTCCGGCGGGTGTCGGCGCAGTCTGCATGGGGCCAGCCTGCCCGGTCGGGGCCGGGGCGCGCATGGTGGGAAGCCACAAGGGGAAGCCACTGCGGCGGCTGCGGCGGGTGCGGCTGACCGCCGACGGGCAGCTGCGCGTCTGTTCGCGACCGAGGAGTCGGACCTGCGGGCACTGCTGCGCGGTGGGGCGGACGACGCGGCGATCGAGGCGGCCTGGCGGGTGGCGGTGGCCGGCAAGGGGCCCGGGCACGCCATCGGCAGCGCGCGGTTCGTCCGGCCCGACCGTCCGATGTCGGCCATCGGCGGCTGAACGCCCCGCCGGGGCGGGGCGGCATGAGCGGGTGTGAGCTTCGACATGCTCCGGCCCGGCCCGTGGCGTCGGCTTGACCTGCTCTCGGGGCGGCTGATCTGCTGGTTCGCCGTCACCCCGCCCCTGATCCCGGGAGTTCTCCGTGCCCGCCCGCCGCACCACCCTGTCCGCCGCCACCGTGTTCCTGATATGCGCGCTCGCGCTGGTCGGCTGGCTGATCGGCGGCCGCGACCACAAGTCGACCGGCCCCAAGCCCGGTGGCGGCGCTGTCGCCGGGGCCACCGGCACCAGCCCGCTGCAGAACCCGGACGGCACCAAGCCCGGCCTGGCGCCGCTGACCACCCCCGAGGAGCGGAAGGCCGGCCGGGACGTCATCGCCAAGGTCGCCACCGCCGCCGTCGGCACCAAGGACGGCTACGACCGCAACGAGTTCGGCCCCGCCTGGACGGACAACGTCGACGGCGTCCCGTTCGGCGGCAACAAGTGCGACACCCGCAACGACCTGCTCGCCCGGGACGGCACCGGCGTCGAGCACAAGGACGGCTCGGACTGCACGGTCACCGCGATGACCATCTGGGACCCGTACACCGGCAAGAGCGTCCAGTGGACCAAGCAGCAGGCCTCCAAGATCCAGATCGACCACGTGATGCCGCTCTCCTACGACTGGCAGATGGGCGCCAGCAAGTGGGACAAGGCCAAGCGCGTCCAGATCGCCAACGACCCGCTCAACCTGATCCCCGCCGACGGCTCGCAGAACGCCTCCAAGGGCGACTCCGGCCCGGCCGCCTGGCTGCCCGCCGACACCGGGATCCGCTGCTCCTACGCGGTGCGCTTCGCCCAGGTCTCGCTGAAGTACCAGCTGCCCGTCACCGACGCCGACAAGAAGGCCATGCTCCAGCAGTGCGACGGCTGACGGACCGTTGACCCCGGCCGGGGGGCGGGTGCGATGTGCTTCGGACGCAGGTCGGATGGTATTCGTGGGCGGTGCCCCCGATCACTTCCCGGTTCCCCCGCTCGTCCGGGCGCGCCGTGCCCGCCCTCGCCGCCGTCCTCGCCCTCGCGCTGTCGAGCGGCTGCACGGGCGGCGTCGCCCGGCCTCCGCTGGACGAGCGGGTCGCCGCCACCGCGACACCCGCCCTGCGCGCGCTCTACGACCAGCACATCGACTGGCAGCCCTGCCCCGGCGACGACGGCACCGACCCGGACACGGCCGTCGTGCGGTGCGCCACCCTCAAGGTGCCGCTGGACTACGCCGACCCGGGCGGCCGCACCATCGACGTCGCTGTCACCGAGGTGCCCGCCGCGGACCGCGAGCACCGGCTCGGGGCCCTGCTGCTCAACCCCGGAGGGCCCGGCAACTCCGGTGTCAAGATGGTCCGTTGGGGCTGGAAGAACTATCAGGGGCCGCTGCACGACCGCTACGACCTGGTCGGCTTCGACCCGCGCGGCACCGGCGACACCGTCCCGGTCCAGTGCCTGGACGACTCCACGCGCGACGAGTGGGACGCCACCGACGACCCGGGCTACGGCCGCGGCCGGGTCCTCGCCGAGGCCTGCGAGGCCCGGCACGCCGACCTGCTCCCGCACCTCGGCACCCGTGACACCGCCCGCGACCTCGACGTGCTGCGCGGCGCCCTCGGCGAACGCCGCCTGGACTTCCTCGGCTTCTCCTACGGCACCCACCTCGGCGCCCGCTACGCCGAGGAGTTCCCCGAGCGCACCGGCCGGCTCGTGCTCGACGGCGCCGTCGAGCACGGCGTCCCCACCGCCCGGCTCGGCATCGAACAGGCCGCCGCCGCCGAGGACGGGTTCCGGGCCTTCGCCGCCGACTGCGCCACCGAGGACGGGGACTCCTGCCCGTTCGGCCCCGACCCGGCCACCGCCCCGCAGCGCCTCGCCCGCTTCCTCGACGGCCTGCGCGAGCACCCGCTGCGCACCGCCGACGGCCGTACGCTCACCGCCGCGCTCGGCTGGGGCGCCGTCCTGGACGCGCTCGCCGACGGCCACCAGTCCTGGTCCGGGCTGCGCGACGCCATCGAACCGGCCGTCACCCGGGGCGAGGGCGAGAACCTGCTCGCCCTCGCCGACAGCGTCTACGGACGCGGCGAGGACGGCCGCTACCAGAGCGTGGCCGACGCCTTCGCCGCCATCTCCTGCGCCGACGGCCCGCCGCCGCCCACCGCCGCGGAACTGCGCCCGGCCCTCGCCGAACTCGCCGCCCGCGCCCCGCTGACCACCGGGCACGACCCGGCGGGCACCCTGCTCGTCCCGGACTGCCGGGCCTGGCCGTACCGCTCGCCCGAGGCGCCGCAGCCCGTCCGGGCGCAGGGCAGCGCGCCGGTCCTCGTGATCGGCTCCACCGGCGACCCGGTCACCCCGTACGCCTGGGCGCAGCGGCTGGCGGGCGGGCTGGAGCACGGCGTGCTGCTCACCCGGGACGGCGACGGGCACATGGCCTACTACCGGAGCAGCTGCGTCCGGGACGCGGTGGCCGCCTACCTGGTGGACGGACGGCTGCCGGAGGCGGACACCCACTGCGCGACCGACTGAGGACGGGCGGCCGGGGACGGCGGAAGGGGGCGCGCCGCGCGAACGCGGCACGCCCCCTTCGGGGTTGCGGGCCCACTGTCAGG
>NZ_JBIVVI010001110.1:0-3033 GCF_044757675.1 Kitasatospora sp. NPDC091257 | reverse complement strand
CCCCCACGGAACCGCTGTGAGGCCGCCCACACGGTCGACAGCGCGTGACGGTCGGACAGCCGCCGGTGCCGGATTCGGCGCCCCGGCCACCGCCCCGGGTGGCCCGGGCCACAGCCCTCACCCGGAGAGCCCGCCGCCGTCACTCCCGGTGGCGGGCATAGCCTCATTTCCATGAGCAACGAGAGCGATGCAGCGGACACGGCGGACGCGGGAGAGGCGGCCGCCGGTACGGGTGGGGCGGCGGACGCCGGCGCGCGAGGGGCCGCCGCGGCCGGGGTGCCGACCGGCGCCCCGGGGCACGAGGCCGCGGCCGCACCCGCCGGCTTCGAGCTGGGCACCGACGGCCCCGGCGTGATCCTGGCCGGCCTGGACGGCTCCGACTCCTCCTGGCGCGCCACCGCCTACGCCGCCGGACTGGCCCGCCGGCAGGGCGCCGTCCTCGCGGTGGCGTACATCCAGCCGATCCTCGGCGCCGCGACCGCCCTGGCCGGGGCCGCGGTGGAGGAGACCACCCAGGAGATCGCCGAGGAACTGCTGGCCGCGCTGCGCGAGGCCGAGCACCGGGTGCGCGAGGTGTGGAAGGTGGAGTGGCGCTTCCTGACCATGCGCGGCGACCCGTACGGCGGCCTCGCCAAGCTCGCGGACGAGCTGCGCGCCGACGCCGTGGTGGTCGGCGTCTCCGAGCAGGCGGGGCACAAGGTGATCGGCTCGGTGGCCGTCCGGCTGGTCAAGGCCGGCCGCTGGCCGGTCACCGTCGTGCCGTAGGGCGATCGCCCCGGCCCGCGGCCGGGCAGCCGCCCGAGGAGGGCCGGGGCGGCGGCCGGTAGGGTGCGTGACCATGACGGACACGCGGGGCACGCACCCCTCCGAGCCCGCCCACTCGACCGGCAACGACCTGCACCTCGACCTCCCCGCCACCGGGGGTCGGCGCGCCGCGCTGATGGCGGCGCTGCGCGAGGCGATCCGCAGCGGCAGACTGGCCCCCGGCACCCGGCTGCCGCCCTACCGCGCCCTCGCCACCGACCTCGGCCTGGCCCGCAACACCGCCGCCGAGGCCTACGCCGAACTCGTGGCCGAGGGCTGGCTGACCGCCCGCCAGGGCTCCGGGACCACCGTGGCCGAACGCGCCGAGCCCGTCCCGCGCACCCGGGCCCGCCGGCCCGTCCGCCGTCCCGGTCCCACCCACGACCTGCGGCAGGGGCAGCCCGACGCCGCCTCCTTTCCGCGCACCGCCTGGCTCGCCGCCGCCCGCCGGGCCCTCACCGGCGCCCCCAACGAGGCCTTCGGGCCCGGCGATCCCCAGGGCCGGCGCGAGCTGCGCACCGTCCTCGCCGACTACCTCGCCCGCGCGCGGGGGGTGCGCACCGACCCCGACCGGATCGTGGTCTGCTCCGGCTTCGCCCACGCGCTGCGGCTGCTCTTCGACGGCGCCGCACCCGTCCTGCCGCCCGCCGAGCACGGCCCGCTGGCTGTCGAGGCGTACGGGCTGGGCTTCCACCGCGGGCTGCTGGCCGCCGCGGGCGTTGCCACCGTTCCGCTGTCGATCGACGAACTGGGCGCCCGGACAGGTGAGTTGGCCCGGTATCCGGAGGTCCGGACGGCCCTGCTCACCCCCGCCCACCAGTTCCCGACCGGCGGCCCGCTGCACCCGGGCCGCCGCGCGGCCGTGGTCGACTGGGCACGCGGGCGCGGCGGGCTGCTCCTGGAGGACGACTACGACGGGGAGTTCCGGTACGACCGCCAGCCGGTCGGCGCCCTCCAGGGGCTCGACCCCGAACGAGTGGTCTACCTCGGCAGCGCCAGCAAGAGCCTGACCCCCGCGCTGCGGCTCGGCTGGATGGTGCTGCCCGACCACCTGGTGGACCGGGTGCTCGCCGCCAAGGGCGAACGCGAGGGCTGGGCCAGCGCCCTGGACCAGCTCACGCTCGCCGATTTCATCGACTCCGGCGGCTACGACCGGCACGTGCGTCGGATGCGCCGCCGCTACCGGGACCGCCGCGACCAGCTGGTGGCCGCACTGGCCGCCCGCGCTCCGCACATCGAGGTCTCCGGCATCGCGGCCGGCCTGCACGCGGTGCTGCGACTGGAGCCGGGCACCGAGCGCTCGGTGCTCAAGGCCGCCGCCTACCGGGGCCTGGCCGTCGAGGGGCTCGCCGACTACCGCCACCCGGCGATCGGCGAGGAGGCGATGCCCGCCGTCGACGGACTGGTGGTCGGCTACGCCACGCCGCCGGACCACGCCTACCCGGCGGCGCTCGGCGCGCTCTGCGACATCCTGCCGCCCTGCGGGTGACGGGGCAGGGGAGGAGCGGCGAAGCATAGGGCCCCGGGCACGCCCGTGGGGGCGGAACGCGGGCGGCGGGTGCGCGGTGTCCGTTCGCCGCTCCTGCGTCGGTACGGACCGGGGCCGAGGAACGCAACCCGGGCGGAGGCGAGGCCTACGCTCCTTGGTCATGCGCAGAACACATCCGAGTCGCGCCGCGCTCGCCGCGTGTCCGGCCCTCGTCGTCGGTCTGCTCCTCGCCGCCGCCCCCGCCGCCCGGGCCGACACCCAGCTGCCCCTCACGGCCGTCTCCGACAAGCAGACGACCGTCCGGGGCGGCGAGTTCACGCTCTCCCTGACGCTGACCAACCCGTACGACACCCCGATCCAGTTCGTCTACCAGAGTGTCCAGGAGACCTACGCCACCAGTCTGGAGAACGGGCTCAAGTTCACCGCGACCGCCTGCGGCACCCAGACCAACGGGTGCAGTGACAACGTCCACGGCGGCATCGCCCGCTACAGCGTTCCACTCGCCCCGGGCGCCAGCAGCGCCTTCACGGTGACGTACGCCGTCGCCCCGGATTCGGCCTGCGGCCCGGAGACCCGGATCGACTTCTACTCCTACCTGTACTACGAGTACAACGGCGGTGAGACCAACAACTCGGGGATCATCGGCATCCCCGGTACCCAGGTCGCCTGCGCCTGACCCGGCGGGACCGTCGGCGTCGTCGGCAGCCCGTCGCGGGCGCCCGGGCCTCCCCGGTGCGGAC
>NZ_JBIVVI010001109.1:0-3033 GCF_044757675.1 Kitasatospora sp. NPDC091257 | reverse complement strand
GGCTCGCGGCGTTGCCCTGCCCCCGGCCGCCGTAGCTCTCGTTGAGGCCACTCCCGTCGGCGCCCCCGAGCCGGAGCCGATCCGCTGGTTCGGCACCAGCTGGCTGAACCGGGACAACGGCTACTGGCCGCGCCGGGTCGCCGTGTCGATCGGCGCCCTGGTCGCGGCGGCCGCCGTGGTGCTGCTGCTGCGCTTCGGCATCGAGGGCATCGCCCTCTCCGACAACGGCACGTTCCTCAACGGGCTGCTGACCGCCGCCATCGCGGTCTGCTCGATGATGGCCGTGCGGCGCACCTGGAAGGTGCTCACCGAGGGCAAGGACCAGCTGACCGGCTGGATGGCCGAGGAGAAGTCGCTCGGCGCGGTCTGGCTGATCGGCGGGGCCGGCTCGCTGCTCGCCTACTTCGCCCGCAGCCTGGTCGAGGCCCCCGGCGAGGCGGTCCGGCGGGCCGCCTACGAGCGGGCCGTCGCCCAGTACGAGAAGCGCCAGGCGGGCCGCAGCCGCCGGCCCGACGCCAAGGCGCCGGGCCGGGCCAAGCGCAAGCGCTGACGCCTCCCGATCAGGCCCTAGGTCCGGCTGACGCTGCCGCACTGGTCGGCCGGGGTGATGTCCTTGCTCCGGTCGTACGGGTCGGTGGTCGGGCCGCTCGGTGCCGGGTCGTGGCTGGTGAACTGCTGGAACTGCGGGTGCAGGAAGCCGTCGTAGACGTCGCAGGCACTGTTGCCCGCGTCCCACTGGGTCTTGGCGAACACCAGCTTCTTCGCGTCGACCTTGTAGTGCTTCGGGTCGTAGAAGCGGACGTCGTCGACCTTGCGCACGATGGTGCGGGTCGTCCAGGTGTCGCCGTTGTCGGTGGCGGCGGCCCGGGTGACCAGGCCGACCGGCTTGGCGGTGCCGCCCGGCGCGGTGTCCGGGGTGCGGCGGGACGAGGCCAGCTTCTCCGCGTCCGGGCCCGGCTGCAGCGGGTAGACGAAGGTGAAGTCGGTGTGCACCAGCACGCCGCCGTCACCGTCCTCCTCGAAGCTGATCCGGCCCTGGACCTTGACGGTGGTGCCCACCAGGGCGGCCTCGCGCGGGTCGAAGCGGGTGAACCAGCTGGTCGGGTCGGTCTCCTTGGCGGGGTGGTCGAGGGCGGCGACGGCGTTGGCCCGTTCCTGGCGGTCGAGCATCGCCAGGGCGGCGTCCGGACGGGCCCCCGCGATCACCCGGGGGTCGAGGTTGGAGGCCGTCAGGTAGTCCTTGACCGACTGGAGCTGGGCGGCGACCTCGTCGGCCGAGAAGACGCCGACGGCCTTGGCCTCGGGCAGCACGAAGGCCTCCGGGCCGTTCGGCCAGCCCTCGGCGGGGGAGCCCTTCCAGGGGTGGTCCACGGTCGGCTGGTCGTCGGGGGTGGCCGGCGGTGCCGAGGTCGGCCTGGCGGTCTCCGGGGCGACGGTGGGAACCGGGGCGGCGGAGGAGCTCTTCCAGACGTGGTCCGAGAACCATGTGCGCAGCCCGTCGACGTTCAGGACGGAGAGCACCACCGCGACGGTCAGCACCACGAGCACCGGTGCGCGCCAGCCGCGCCGGCGCGGGCGGGGGCTGCCCCACGGGTCGAGCGCGGCGGGCTTCGGCTTGCGCCCGAACCGGCCCTTGGGCGCGGACGGGCCGTCGTTGACCGAGCGGCGGCCGCCCGGGTCGACCGGCGGGGTGTGCTTCCACCGGGCGGACAGCATGCGGGTGCGCCCGCTCTGCTCCTTGACGGTGGCCCCGCGGACGAATTCCTCGTCCAGGACGAGGTCGGCGAACGGGTCCTTCCCGCCCGCCTCGCGGCCCGTCTCGGGGCGCGGTTCCGGATCTTCGGCTGTCGGCATCGCGCCAGTATGCCGACAGGGTGTGACGATCCGTTGATCGGGGGCACACTTCGTGGTGAACGCGTGTGCGTGATCCGTGGGATCGGTGTCGTTTGTCCGGAAACGGGCAGGTCGCGGGTGGTCGTCAGCCCTTGCCGCGGGCCTGCTTGACCGACCCGACCACCCCGGCGATCGCCAGCAGGAGGCCGGCCGGCAGCAGCGAGAGGAAGAAGGCGCCGAACAGGCCCTCGTCGCCGAGGAACAGCTGGGCCAGCGTGTTCAGCGCCAGCAGGCCGCCGGCTGCCGGGAGCGCTGACTGCCACGGGTGCTCGTTCGCCCAGCGGCGCAGTCGCCGGTCGGTGGTGTCGCGCCGCAGTCGGCCGCCGACGGTACCGACCAGGAAGAAGAAGAACAGGCCCCAGCCGGCCGGTGAGGCCAGCATGCTCAGCGACCAGTTCCCGGAGATCGCCTCGATCCCCAGGGCCGTCGCCCCCACCACCGCACCGACCCCCGCGGCGGTCCGCCACGGGCCCACGGTCGCCGAGGCGACGGCGAGTTGCCGGTTCTCACGTCGGGACATTTCGTCGTGTGCCATGACTCCACGGTGCGCTCCCCGGAGCCGGGAGGCCATAGGGGAAACCCCCGAGTTCTCTCCCTAGGGGCAAGGGTCGTTCGGGTCCGTGGCGACCACGGGTCGGACGGTCCCCGCGCGTGCCGGTGGGCGGTGCGAGGATGGCCGCAGTACCGAGGCAAGGAGCGGACGATGGGCAGCAGCGCAGCACACGGACAGAAGATCGCCTTCCTGGGCACCGGCAAGATCGGGGAGGCCCTGCTCTCCGGTCTGCTGCGGGCGGGCAAGGATCCGGCCGATGTCCTGGTGACCGCCCGCCGCCCGGAGCGGGCGGCCGAACTCGCGGCCCGCTACGGCGTGGTGGCCGTCTCCAACGCCGAGGCAGCCAAGCTCGCCGACACCCTGATCCTGGCGGTCAAGCCGCAGGACATGGGCGCCCTGCTGGAGGAGCTGGCCCCGCACGTCGGCGCGGACCGGCTGGTGATCTCGGCCGCGGCCGGCGTCCCCACCGCCTGGTTCGAGGAGCGGCTGGCGGCCGGCACGGTCGAGCTTGTTGACGAAGGCGATGCGCGGCACGCCGTGGCGTTCGGCCTGGCGCCACACCGACTCGCTCTGCGGCTCGACGCCGG
>NZ_JBIVVI010001108.1:0-3041 GCF_044757675.1 Kitasatospora sp. NPDC091257 | reverse complement strand
GCCGAGGAGGAACGTTCCTCCTCGGCCGCCGCAGCGGTCCGGAGCGCCCGGCTCAGTGGATGATGCCGGTGCGCAGCGCGACCGCGACCATTCCGGCGCGGTCGCCGGTGCCCAGCTTGCGGGCGATCCGGGCGAGGTGGCTCTTGACGGTGAGCGCCGACAGGCCCATCGCCACGCCGATCGCCTTGTTGGACTGTCCCTCGGCGACCAGTCGCAGCACCTCGACCTCGCGGCCGGAGAGCTCGCGGTAGGCGGCCTGCTGCGCGCCCGGCGCACCGGGTGCTCCGGGGGCGCCCGGAGCACCGGCCGCGCCCGGCATGCCAGGCATCCCGGGGCGGCGCATCCGGCCGGCCAGCCCGGCGGCGCCGAGCGGCATCCCGGGGCGGCCCGGCATCGCGACGTTCGTCCGGGTACCGGTCACCACGTATCCCTTGACACCGCCGGCCAGCGCGCTGCGGACCGCGCCGATGTCGTCGGCGGCGGACAGTGCCAGGCCGTTGGGCCAGCCCGCGGCGCGGGTCTCGGCGAGGATGGTCAGCCCGGAGCCGTCCGGGAGGTGCACGTCGGCGACGCAGATGTCGCGGGGTGTGGAGACCCGGGGGCGGGCCTCGGCGATGGAGGACACCTCGATCACGTCGCGGACGCCGAGTGCCCACAGATGGCGGGTGACGGTGTTTCGGACACGGGGATCGGCGATGACCACCATGGCGGTGGGCTTGGTCGGCCGGTAGGCGACCACGTTTGCGGGGTGCTCAAGAAGGACCGACACCAGGCCTCCTGCGGGGAGTGGCGGACGGAACCCCGATGGGGGCGGTCGGAGTGTTCCGCGTTCGGAAAGGGTCACAGTCTGCTTCGGCAGCAACCGTGCCCGGCTTTAGCGAAAGATCACGATCTAGTGAGTAACAATACGGACAAATCGCGCAAATGATTGATGCGACATGCCCGGTATTCGCACAAAATCGATCAGATTCGGTGTCGATCGGTCGGTGTCGACCGGTGAATTGACGAAGAGCGGGTCCGAAGTCACACTCCGTCAGCCCTGGGGGTGGCGTCCGGCCCCCGGGCGCCGTCGGGCCCGCACACCACCCGTCAGTGCGACCGGGGGCGTCGCCGGGCCGGCATCGGGACCACTCCACCGAGTGAAGGAACCTCGGCGGGCCCCTGCGGGGCCGGGGCGGTCGGCGGCAGGCCGGCGCTGACGCACAGCAGGTCCGCCCAGGCCGCCAGGTGCCGCTCGAAGCGGCCGTCGGCAGGGGTCCAGGAAGCCCGGATCTCGATCTCGGTCGAGGACGGGCGGTCCGCCAGGCCGCCGAAGTACTGGGAGGAGGCCAGGCTCACCGTGCCGGACGGCTCCGCGTACCCGGCGCCGTTCGCCTGCAGGGTGTCCAGCAGCCAGGACCAGCCCACCTCGGAGACCATCGGGTCGCCCGCCATCTCCGGCTCCAGCTCGGCCCGGGTCATCGTGACCACCCGGAACTCCCCGTTCCAGGCCTCCTGCCCGGCCGGGTCGTACAGCAGCACCAGCCGGCCGTCCGCCAGCTCCTCGCCGTCGATCTCGACCGAGGCGGTCACCGCGAACGAGTACGGGGCGAGCCGGCGCGGCGCCGGCGCGGGGGCGAGCTGCACCTCGGGCCGCAGCCGGGCCCCGTCCAGGGCCGCCACGGCCGCCCGGAACTCGCTCGGCACCCCCTCGTGCCCCGCTCCGCCACCTGCTCCGCCACCCTGTGCGGGGTGCCCTCCGACCGCTGCCATGCCCCGAAGACTAGGTCGAAGAACGGGGTTATCGCCGCAACTTCTCTCCCAGCGGCGTGCCGGAACGGCAAACCCGGACAGATCTTGGAGGAACCGACGAGACCGGCCGGGAAACCGGGCCCGGCACGCGTGCGAAGATTTGACGCGTGAGCGAGACAACGGCAGACACCACGGCGCCCACCCACGGCGGCCAGACCACCCCCCGGCGTCGCGGCGCCGCGCACGACTCCGCGTTCCTGCGCGCCTGCCGGCACGAGCCCGTGCCGCACACGCCGGTGTGGTTCATGCGCCAGGCCGGCCGCTCGCTGCCCGAGTACCTGAAGGTCCGCGAGGGCATCCCCATGCTGGAGTCCTGCATGCGGCCCGAGCTGGTCAAGGAGATCACCCTCCAGCCGGTGCGCCGGCACAAGGTGGACGCGGCGATCTTCTTCAGCGACATCGTGGTGCCGCTCAAGGCCGTCGGCATCGACGTCGACATCAAGCCCGGCATCGGCCCCGTCATCGCCGACCCGATCCGCACCGTCGAGGACCTGAAGCGGCTGCGCCCGCTGGAGCCGGACGACGTCCCCTACATCACCGAGGCCGTCGGCCTGCTGGTGGAGGAGCTCGGCGAGACCCCGCTGATCGGCTTCGCCGGGGCGCCGTACACGCTGGCCAGCTACCTGATCGAGGGCGGGCCGTCCAAGAACCACGAGAACACCAAGGCCATGATGTACGGGCAGCCCGAGCTGTGGGCCGCCCTGGTGGACCGGCTCGCGGACATCACCTCGGCCTTCCTCAAGGTCCAGATCGAGGCCGGCGCCTCGGCCGTCCAGCTGTTCGACTCCTGGGTCGGCGCGCTCGCGCCGGACGACTACCGCCGCTCGGTGATGCCGTCCAGCACCAAGGTCTTCGACGCCGTCGCCGAGTACGGCGTGCCGCGGATCCACTTCGGCGTCGGCACCGGCGAACTGCTCGGCCTGATGGGCCAGGCCGGCGCGGACATCGTCGGCGTCGACTGGCGGGTGCCGCTGAACGTCGCCGCCGAGCGGGTCGGCCCGGGCAAGGGCCTGCAGGGCAACCTCGACCCGGCGGTGCTGTACGCGCCCACCGCGGTGGTGGAGGCCAAGGCCGCCGAGGTGCTGCGGGCCGCCGAGGCGCTCGGCACCAGCGGCCACATCTTCAACCTCGGCCACGGCGTGCTGCCGTCCATGGCGAAGAGCGAGGTGTCGGAGACGATCACGTCGGCCGTGCCGCGGATCCACAGGATCGGCGGCTTCGGCTCGACCAGTTCCAGGTCGTCGATCCGG
>NZ_JBIVVI010001107.1:0-3047 GCF_044757675.1 Kitasatospora sp. NPDC091257 | reverse complement strand
CTGCTGCTCCCAAGCTCAGTACGGCAGCGCTCGTGGCGCCTCTTCCCCGCCGTCGAGCATACGTCTCCGCTCCGACACCCACTGCTCCGTCCGGGCCCCGGCCGTTAGCGTGTCCGGCATGGAGATCCTCGCGTACGGAGTACAGGCCGACGAGCGGCCGCTGCTGGAGCAGGCCTTCGCCGGCCGGCACGGGCTGCGCTGCCTGGACGTGTTCCTCAACCGCGACACCGCCCCACTCGCCGTCGGCCACCCCGCCGTCAGCAGCAGCGTCAACGACGTCCTGGACGCCGGTACCCTCGCCGTCCTCGCCGCCGGCGGCACGAAGCTGATCGCCCAGCGCTCCACCGGCTTCAACAACATCGACCTCGACGCCGCCGCCGAACTCGGCCTCACCGTCGCCCGGGTCTCCCACTACAGCCCGTACTCCGTCGCCGAACACGCCTGGGCCCTCGCGCTCGCCGTCAACCGCCGCCTCACCCGGGCCGCCAACCGCTCCCGCGAGTTCGACTTCCGCCTCGACGGCCTGCTCGGCCGGGACATCCACGGCATGACCGTCGGCGTCATCGGCACCGGCAAGATCGGCGAGTGCTTCGCCCGCATCGCCGCCGGCTTCGGCACCGAACTCCTCGGCTGGGACATCGCCCCCAACCCCGCCTGTCTCGACCTCGGCATGCACTACACCGAACTGCCCGAACTCCTCACCCGCGCCGACCTGGTGAGCCTCCACGTACCCCTGCTCCCGGCCACCCACCACCTGATCGACGGCGCCGCCCTCGCCCGGATGAAGGACGACGCCATCCTCGTCAACTCCAGCCGCGGCGGCCTGGTCGACAGCGCCGCCCTGGTCGAGACGCTGCGCGCCGGACGCCTCTCCGGCGTCGGCCTCGACGTCTACGAGGAGGAGACCGGCGTCTTCTTCACCGACCGCTCCATCGAGGGCATCACCGACGACATCCTCGCCCGCCTCGTCACCTTCCCCCAGGTCCTGGTCACCAGCCACCAGGCCTACTTCACCCGCACCGCCGTCGGCCAGATCATCGACGCCACCGCCCGCAACATCGACGACCACGCCGCCGGCCGCACCAACGAGAACACCCTCGTCCCCAGGAAGTAGCCCACAGGAATCCTGAACGCGAGCTCCTCGGTCCGCAGTCGTACGCTCGTGCCGGCCGCGGGTGGTGACCCGTGTCACGGGAACCGGTGTCGCCGCTCGGACAAGGCATGACGTGAACCATCCGCACTCCCGGCTCCGGGCCGGGAACCCCGAAGCGTTCCGCGACCTCTTCCGGGACCACGCCTCGTTGGTGTACCGCCACGCCGTGCGCGTGACCGGAGACTGGGCACTCGCCGAGGACGTGGTCTCGCTGACCTTCCTCGAAGCCTGGCGCCTGCGCGGGAAACTCCGCGACGAGGGCGACAGTCCACGCCCCTGGCTCATGGGCATCGCCGTCAACGTGCTGCGCAACACGACGCGCGCCGCCCGCCGCCACGGCGCGGCCATGGCCCGCATGCCCGCGGCCGATCCGGTCCCCGACTTCGCCGACGAACTCGTCGGCCGCATGGCCGACTCCGAGCAACTCGCGGCCGCCCACAAGGCCTTGGGGCGCCTGCGGCGCTCCGAACGCGAGGTCTTCGCCCTCTGCGTCTGGTCCGGGCTCGGCTACGCGGAAGCGGCAGCCACCCTCGGCATACCCGTCGGCACCGTACGCTCGCGCCTCTCCCGCGCCCGCACCCGACTGCGCAAACTCGCGGCCGAGGAACTGCGCGCCACGAAGAAGAACACGGAACCGCTCCCGATCCCCGGACAAGTACAGGACAGCCGCAGCACTGCGGCCCGGCCGCACCAGGAGACGCACCGATGATCCGCAACTCGCGGCGGCGCACCGAACCGCTCGACCACGCGGAACTGGCCCGTCTGCTGCCGGCGCCGGCCGATCCCCAACTGGCGGCCAGCCGCCAGGACCTGCTCGAGGAGCACCTGATGAGCGAGATCCACCGGCCCGACCACGCCCCCGCGGCGTCCCCGGGGCGGCGCCCGCTGCGCCGCACCGTCCTCTTCGCGGCGCCTGTCGCCGCGGCCGCGGCCCTGGCCCTGGTCGTCTCCCTGAGCAACTCGGCCGGCACCGTCGCCTCCCCGCAACCGGTCAAGGCACCCGTCGTGCAGATCGAGGAGGGGAGCACCGTCCAGCTCGCCTCGACGGTCCACGCGATCGCCGCCGCCGCGACGGCGCGCACCACGCCCCAGCCCGGACCGGGCCAGTACATCTACATCAAGAGCCAGGTCTCCTTCATGGCCACCCGTCACAACGCGGACACCGGGGAGTCCGTCACCTGGGTCCAGCCGCTGCACGACCGCGAGGTGTGGAAGTCCCCCGACGGCACCAAGGGCTGGCTGGACGAGCCGGGCTACCAGGACAAGGGCGGCATCACGCTGGACAACGACGAGCCCCGCAAGCAGCTGTCCTACACGTGGCTGGCGGCCCAACCCGCCGACCCCGACGCGTTCCTGAAGTCCGTCTACTCGACGGTGAGCGGCACCCGGGACCACGACCAGCAGGCGTTCAACGAGATCGGCTCCATCATCCGCGAGCAGCTCGTCCCCTCCGGCCTCGCCGCCTCGCTCTACGAGGCCGCCGGCAAGATCCCGGGCGTCGTCGTGGTCGAGCACGCGCAGGACGCCTCCGGCCGCGACGGCATCGCGTTGGCGCGACTCGACCCCCAGACCGGCGAGCGATCGGAGTGGATCTTCGACCGGGACAGCCACCAGTACCTCGGCAGCCGTGGCGTGCAGGTCCGGGAGGTCAACGGCATCAAGCCCGGCACCGTCGTGGAGCGCACGACCATCCTCACCCGGGCCGTCGTCGACGCGAAGAACCAGCGTCCCGGCGCCGGGCAGGCCACGGCCTGACGGTTCCGCACCGGGCGGGGTGGCCTTCCGGGCGCGCCGGCCGACAGGCGAGATCGGCCCGGTCCGGGCTGAACCTGTCCTTCCCCCGGAAGATCGGTTCGTTCACGCGGCGCACGCTACGCCCTCGTCGGCCCGACCC
>NZ_JBIVVI010001106.1:0-3048 GCF_044757675.1 Kitasatospora sp. NPDC091257 | reverse complement strand
GTAGGGGCCCGCGGCGGGCGCCCCGACCGCCCGCCGAACCGTCACCGACCGACCACCGCCCCGCCACCGCCCGCTCGCCCACCGGCCGCCGAGCACTCGCCCACCGGTCCCCGATCGATCGGCGAGCACCCCTCCGACCCGCCCAGGAACCGGATGGGGGACGACTCGGGCCACCCGTTTGGACTAGGTTGATCCCCGAAACGCATCAGTCGTAGGGACGAGGCGGTCGGTTGTCCGGATATGGGCCGACCAGCTCCTTCGCACTCCGACCGCCCCGCCCCGGCTACCCGCCCGTCCCCGGCCCGCGAAGGGATCAGCAGCTGTGAACCGTACGACCGTAGGTGGGCCGGAGCTCGGGGGCGGCCTGGGCGCCGGGGGCGTCCTCGTCCTCGTCGACCCGGCCGGGGCCGGAGACAGCCCGGTCGCGGAGCTGCTCGCCCGGGAGCTGAACCCGAGCGTCCACCTGCGGACGGACGACTTCCTGCGGGTCATCCGCAGCGGCCGGCTCCCGCCCCACCTGCCCGAGGCCGGGCGCCAGAACGCCACCGCCCTGGCCGCGGCCGCCCAGGCCGCCTTCGCCTACGCCACCCGCGGCTATCAGGTCGTGGTGGAGGCCCCCGCCGTCCCGGCCACCCTCGACACCTTCCGCCGCGAGAGCCGCGCCACCGGCGCCGCCCTCCACTACGTCGTCCTCCAGCCCGGCCCGGCGCCCGAGGACGGCGCCCACAGCCTCGACACCACCGCCCTCACCCCCGAGGCCACTGCCGACTCCGTCCTCACCGCCCTCACCCGCCGCACCCACCTCCTCGGCTGGTAGGCCTCGACAGGTGCCCGGGGCCGTCGGTGGCCGCCCCGCCCTACGCCCCCACCACGCCGTCGATCGCCTCGCGCAGGAAGTCGGCGTGCCCGTTGTGCCGGGCGTACTCGTGGATCAGGTGGAGCATCACCAGCCGCAGCGACACCTCGGCGTCCCACCGGGCCTGATAGCCGGTGACGTCGAGGGAGTCGGCGGCGAGCTCGATGCGGCGGGAGTGCTCGACCTCGGCCTGCCAGGCGGCGAAGGCCTCGGCGCGGGTGGCGCCGGCGGGGTCGTACGCGGCCTGGTAGTCGCCGTCCCCGGACCAGACCAGCGGCAGGTCCTCGCCGTCGATCACCCGGCGGAACCAGGCGCGCTCGACCTCCGCCATGTGCCGGACCAGCCCGAGCAGGCTGAGCGTGGAGGGCGGGCTGGAGCGCAGGCGCAGCTGCTCGTCGCTCAGGCCCTCGCACTTCAGGGCGAGGGTCGCCCGGTGGAAGTCGAGGAAGCCGCGCAGCATCTCGCGCTCGCCGCCGGTCAGCGGCGGGGCGGGGCGGTCGTCGGGGACGTTCACGGTGTCGTTCTCCTCGCGGTGGTCGGAAGTCCTCGCGGACTGTAGCGAACCGTCCGGCCCCTCCGAAGGTGATTTTTTTTCCGTGCCCCGCTCCCGGCTGTCACATCCGTGCGCCCTGCGGTGTCTTCATGCCCGGCAACACGGCAACACGGCAACACCACGACACGGCACCCCGCCGAACCACCGACCCGGGAGGACACCATGGCACTGCGACTGCCGAAGGCCCAGCTGCCCGCCGAGCTGAACGAGAACATGATCAAGGGTTTCGGGGCCGCCCTCGAACCCGTCGAGGCGATCTGGCACAACCCCGGCGTCGCCACCGCGAACCTGGACTTCTCCCGCCGGATCGCCGAGTGGGACGCGCTCGACGAGAGCCTCAAGTCCTTCGCCCACATGGCGGTGGCCGCGCAGGTCGGCTGCGGCTGGTGCCTGGACGTCGGCTACTTCCAGGCGCAGAACCGGGGCCTGGACCTCGCCAAGGCGAGCCAGGTGCCGAACTGGCGGGCCGCAGAGGTGTTCACGGCACTGGAGCGCGAGGTGATGGAGTACGCCGAGGCCATGACCGTGACCCCGCCGGCCGTCACCGACGAACTGTACGACCGCCTGCTGGACCGGCTCGGTGCGGCGGCCATGGTCGAACTCACCGCCTACGTCGCCTTCGTCAACATGGCCACCAGGAACAACACCGCGAACGGCGTCCGCTCCCAGGGCTTCTCCGACGCCTGCGGGATCCCGCTGGCCCGGCGCACCGCCGTCGTCGACGACCCGGCCGGGGCGTCGCCGGCATGACCGAGGACCCCTTCGTCACCCACCGCGGCCTGCTCTTCACCGTCGCCTACGAGCTGCTCGGCTCCGCCGCCGACGCCGAGGACGTGCTGCAGGAGTCCTGGCTGCGGTGGGCCGGGGTCGACCGCGGGCAGGTGCACGACCCGCGTTCGTACCTCGTCCGGATCGTCACCCGACAGGGCCTCAACCGGCTGCGGACGGTGTCCCGCCGACGCGAGCAGTACGTCGGCGAGTGGCTGCCGGAGCCGCTGCTCACCAGCCCCGACGTCGCCGAGGACGTGGAACTCGCGGAGAGCGTCTCGTTCGCGATGCTGACCGTCCTGGAGACCCTCGGGCCGACGGAACGGGCGGTGTTCGTGCTCCGCGAGGTCTTCGAGCTGCCGTACGGGGAGATCGCCGAGGCCCTCGGCAAGACCTCGGCCGCCGTACGGCAGGTCGCCCGGCGGGCCCGCGGGCACGTGGCCGCCCGCCGGCCCCGGGTGCGGGTGAGCCGCGACGAGCAGCAGCGGGTGGTGGAACGGTTCCTGGCGACCCTGCGCACCGGGCGGCTGCAGGACCTGATGGAGGTGCTGGCGCCGGACGTCGTCCTGATCGCCGACGGCGGCGGGATCGCGGCGGCCGTGACGGCCCCGGTGCACGGGGCCGGGGCGGTGGCGGCGCTGCTCGCGCGCACCGGGCGGCTGCCGGTCGTCTTCGAGACCACCACGGTGTGGCTCAACGGCGCGCCGGCCGGGCGGATCGACATCGGCGGCGAGCCCTCGGTGGTGAGCCTCGCGGTGGAGGACGGCCGGATCACCCGGGTCTACATCGTGCGCAACCCGCGGAAGCTGACCCGGATCGACGCACCGGCCGACCTCACCCGGTGACCGCCCCCGGTCGCGTGGTGGTGCCC
>NZ_JBIVVI010001105.1:0-3052 GCF_044757675.1 Kitasatospora sp. NPDC091257 | reverse complement strand
GTGTCCGGGCCTGCCCTCTCCCGGAGGGAGCGAGGGAAGCGGCCCTGGACGCGGTGAGCGTGCGCGCCCCGTGCGGGCGGGGCGGTGCTCTTCCGCCACCCGCCGCCGTGTTGCTCCCGGGGCGGGTGTTCCGGAGTCCGGTGGCATCAGGGTGCGAGGCAGCAGGTGCTACCGGAGGCCTACACGGTGCCGGGCACGCCGGTATTCGGTCGAGCGCCGGCTGCCCGGGCAGCCGGCCCACGGCGGGCCGAGGCCGGAACTCCCGCACGAGCGCGTCCGCGCGCGGTGCCGCGACCCGCAGATGGACCTGCTCGCCCAGGGTGGCCGCCGGACGCGCCTGCTCGGGAAGCCCGATCTCGGCCCAGATCTCCTTGCCGCCGTCGGGGAGCTCTTCGACGCCGAACCGGGACACGACCGCCGTGACGAGCATCAGCCCGCGGCCGCAGGTCGCCTCGTCGGTGGCCGACCGGTACTCGGGGCGGCCGAGCCCCGGGTCGGTCACGGATACCCGCAGCACACCCGTGTCGTACCGCAAGTACGCGGTCAGCATCACGTCCGGCCGCTCGCCACCACAGCCGTGCACGACGGCGTTCGTGCCGAGTTCGGACAGCACGAGCTGCACATCGCCCAGCACGGCGTCCTGCTGACGACCGTCCAGGCCGAGCGTCGGCAGCACCGTCCTCGCCCAGCGGCGGAGATCGCCGATCCGTTCCCGTTCGGCAGGGAACTCGATGTCGGCCATGAGGCGGGTGTCCGGCTCCCGGGCCTCGTCGGTGGAACCTTCACTGCTTGCGGCATACACGGCATACCTCCGCTGGGAGCCACCCGTCGAGGCTCTCGGCAGGTGTTCGGGGAAGCGGTCAACCGACCGCACGACGCGGCAAGGTGTCTCGCTCGCCGTCGTTCTACGCGTGCTCAGGCGTCACAGCCGCCGGTCACTCACCGAAGGCGAGTCCCTGCGGTCCGTGACATTGAGCATGACGGCTGACCCGACGTCAATGCAAGCTCATCCATGAGATTTGTGAATTCTCATTTGGTGATGAGAGTTGCTGCTCCATCGAACAGGGAGCTGCTGGCGACCCACTCGACTGACGGGGCACACTGGCCACCCAGGCCTGGATAGCGAGAATTGGGGGTACCCATGGCGGAAGCTACGGTTCGGCAGCGTCAACTCGGCCGCCAGCTCCGTACGATCAGAGAGACGCGTCACCTCACGCTGGAGGACGTCGAGCAGGCCACGGGCATCACCAGCGCGAAGTTGTCACGGATAGAGCTGGCCAGGTCGGCTGCCAAGCCGGCCGATGTCCGGGTGCTGGCTCAGATGTACGAGTGCGACGAGCAGCTTGTCGAGTCGCTTGTGGCAGTCGCCCGGGATGGGAAGAAGCGCGGGTGGTGGCTCAACTACGGGGAGGTCCTGTCGCCATGGCTGGCCGACCAGATCAGCCTTGAGGAAGACGCCACCACGTTCCGGACCTACCAGGTACAGCTCATCCCGGGCCTGTTCCAGACGGCGGGCTACGCTCGCGCGGTCCACACGCGGCTGGCGATCGGGGCGACTTCGGAGGACGTGGAGGCGCGCGTCCGGGTCCGAAGGGAACGTCAGGCCATCCTCACCCAGCCCAAGCCGGTGGAGATGCAGGCGGTCATCCACGAGACAGCGATTCGCAGTCTGGTCGGGGGCGCTCAGACGATGCGCGAACAGTTGGAGAAGTTGCTTGAGCTCGCGGCGCTTCCCAACATCACCATCCAGGTGATGCCGTCGGAGACCGGTGTCCACCAGGGCATGAACGGCCCGTTCTCCGTCCTCGGATTCCCCAACGGCAATCTCGACGTCGTGCTGCTCGAGGGGCTTCTGACCAGCGAGTGGGTCGAGGAACCCGAGCGTGTCACCGTCTTCGACCGAGCGTTCCGCGACATCGTCGCCGAGGCCTGGTCACTCGACCAGTCGCTCGAGTTCATCACCGCACAGAAAGACAGGCTGAAGTGACATTCGTTCCCAACTCCACCACCCTGACGGTCAGGTGGAAGAAGAGCACTCACAGCGGCGGCAACGGCGACTGCCTTGAGATGGCCACCAGCGGAGACATCCGATACGTACGCGACTCGAAGGACCCCACAGGCCCCGCGCTGGCCTTCAGCGCTGCAGCCCACAGCTCCTTCATCGCTGCCGCAGCAACCGGCATGTTCAACTTCGATCTCATCTGACCCGTGCGGCACCATGGTCCGGCGCGGGAAGTGCGCCGGACCATGGTGCCGTTCCACCCATGGCCGCAGCCGACGAACAGCCTCGGACCCAGCAGCTGGCGAACTGCGGCCAGAACGGTCCTTTCCTTGTCCGGCGCGATCCCGTGTTCGTCCCAACGCTGCTGCGGGACTGCAGGTTCGTGAAGCTACTGCACGAGTTCCATGCTGCGGACGAGCCCGGAGAGGGCAGCGGCCTGGGAAGGCACTCCGACCTGGACGAGCTCAGTGACCAGGGCGCGGCTCATGGGGTCGGCGTACACGTAGTGTGGAGCGCCCTGATGCTCCGCGACAATCCGGTCGCCTTCACCTGGCGGGCGCTGCGCGACGCGGTCACCGCGGCCCGCGCCAAGGTCCGCGACTCCCGCACCGACGGCCTGCACCGCGCCCTGCCTGACTGGCCCGCCGACGCCGCGCTCCTCCACGAGCGGCTCGGCATGGAACCCAAAGCGGCAGCGGCCCTGATGGGCTTGGGCGAACCGGAGCTGCACGTCCAGCTCAAGGCGGCCCACAGGATGCTGGCCGGCCTCGATAACAGCCGGGACGGAGTCGCCTGACACCCATCCCTCGAACGCCACTTTACGGCTTCAGTTCGACGAGTAGGTGTTCTGTCCCGTGAGGTTGGGGATGCGGCTTGCGGGTGGTTGGCCTGCGAGTGCGGTGTGTCCGCGGTGGTGATTGTAGGCGTGGAGCCTGGCGGGGTAGGCGTCGCGGGGTTCCTGTTCGGTGCGGTAGGGGCGTGCGTAGGCCCATTCGTCGAGCAGGGTGCGGTTGAAGCGTTCGACCTTGCCGTTGGTCTGGGGGCGGTAGG
>NZ_JBIVVI010001104.1:0-3053 GCF_044757675.1 Kitasatospora sp. NPDC091257 | reverse complement strand
TCGGGCGCGGCGAGCGCGATCATGCCGAGCGGTCCGGCGACGGCCACCGCCAGGCCCGCGCAGACCACGGCGACCACCAGGACGCCGACCCGCAGACCCCTGCTGCTGCTCGGGCACGGCCGCAAGGGCGGGCGCAGCAACTGCACCGCGCTGGCCGAGGAGTTGGCCGCGCACGGCTACCTCGTCGCGGCCGTCGACCACACCTACGACGCGGCCGCCGTCGAGTTCCCGGACGGCCGGCTGGTGCTCAGCGTCCTGCCGGAGGACCCGCCGGACTGGGACGCCGCCGAGCGCCAGGAGATCGCCGCGCGGGTCGGCGACCTGCGCTTCGTCATCGGTGAACTGACCGGCCGCCGGCTGCCGTTCCGGATCGACGAGGAACGGATCGGCGTGCTCGGCCACTCCATGGGCGGAGCCGCGGCCGCCGAGGCGCTCCGTCAGGACCGGCGCCTGCGGATCGGCCTCGACCTCGACGGCGGCCTGTTCGGCTCGCCCGTCCCGGAGCTCGGGCTGGACCGCCCGTTCCTGCTGCTCACCTCGCTCGACGACCACGACACCTGGCAGCGCTGGCGCGAGCACCACCGCGCCTGGGGCCGCCAACTGCGCACCCTGGGCGCCGGCCACCTCAGCTTCACCGACCTGCCGCACGCCGCCGCCCCGGGCAACCTCCCGGACCACCTCCCCGCCGAGGTCGTCACCGCCCTGCTCGGCACCCTGCCCCCGGCCCGCGCCACCGCGCTCACCCGCACCTACGTCCGGGCCTTCGCCGACCGCTTCCTGCGCGACCGCCCCTCCCCGCTCCTCGACGGCCCGTCGCCGCGCCACCCGGAGATCGAGTTCCGCTGGAGCCACCCGTAGGAACCGCCGGCCCCGGGGCGCGGCGCCGGGGTGCGCGGCTCCCCGCGGCCGGGGGTCCGCGGGCAGGCCCTGCCTAACTCATCAGGCCCGCCGCCGGGTCGCGGCCGAAGAAGGCGGCGAGCCGGTCGTACGCCGGGGCGTCGTCGGGGACGGCGACGGCGGGGCCGAAGGCGTGCCGCTCCTCCTCCGCGCCGCGGTACTCGGGCTTGAGCGCACCACCGGCCCAGGCGAGCGCGGCGAGCGCGACCTCGTGGTCCAGGCCCTCGGTGGACTGGCCGGTGGCGTGGGCCAGGTCCCAGCCGTGGACGGCGAATTCGGCGGTCTGCTGGTCGACCGGGAAGCGGGCCGGCAGGTCGCCGAAGCCGGGGACCTCCAGGGTGCCGCCGAGGTCGCCGGCCGCGCGCCAGGCGTCGACCAGTTCCTCCGCCCCGGCCTCGAAGGCGTGCAGCCAGTCCTCCTCGACCCGTTCGAAGGGCTGCGACCAGTCCGGCTGCCCGCCCTTCGCCCGTACGGTGAACTGCCGCAGGTCGTGCAGGAGGTGGCTGATCAGGTCGCCGACGTCCCAGGAGCGGCAGGGCGTCGGGTGGCCGGCCAGCTCGACGCCGGTGCCGTCGATCAGCCCGGCGGTCTGCGCGAGGGCCCGGGCGAGCAGCCCGATCGGGTCTTCCGCTGCGGTCATGGCACACCTCTCGGTACGGGGTCCCGGTACGGGAGCACGGGTCGTGCCGGGCGATCGTAAGCGCGGGCGCCGACAACCGCCCGGCACGACACCGTGCCCGCCGGGCCCCGCGCGTCAGGCGGCGAAGCCGCCGTCCACCGCCAGTTCGGCGCCGGTGACGTACCGGCCGTCCTCGCCCACCAGGTAGGCGACGGCGGCGGCGACGTCCGCGCCGGTGCCGAAGCGGCCGAGCGCGGTGAGCCCGCTCTGGAACTCCGCCGACGGGCCGTCGACCGGGTTCATGTCGGTGTCGATCGGCCCCGGGTGGACCAGGTTGGCGGTGATCCCGCGCGGCCCGAGCTCCCGGGCCAGCGCCTTGGTCAGGCCGATCAGCGCGGCCTTGCTGGTCGCGTACAGCGTGGCGCCGGGGAAGGCGACGCGCTGGGCGATGCAGCTGCCGACGGTGACGATCCGTCCGCCCTCGGCCAGGTGCGCGGAGGCCGCCCGGGCGTAGAGGAAGGGTGCCCGGACGTTCACCTCCAGCACCCGGTCGACGTCCGCCAGGGTGAGGTCGCCGATCGGGCCGAGGACGCCGACCCCCGCGTTGTTCACCAGGACGTCCAGCTTCCCGAACCGCTCGACGACGGCCTCGACCACGCCCTCCACCGCCTGCGGGTCGGCGCTGTCCGCCCGTACGGCCCAGCCGGTCCGCCCCATCGCGGTGATCTTCGCGGCGATCTCCTCGGCCCGCTCCGCACCGCCCTGGTAGGTCACCACCACGTCGGCGCCGTCCTCGGCCAGCCGCAGGGCGACCGCCGCCCCGATCCCCCGGCTGCCACCGGTCACCAGGGCCACCTTGCCGTCGAGCACCATCGCACCGTTCATCGTCATATCTCCAGAACTCCTCGTTCCGATCTCGGACATGACTCGATCCTGGTCCGACGGGCTTCAAACCTCCGGCGGTATTCGGACGTTGCGTTCAACGTTCAACAATGCCGTGCGGCACCCCCGCACCCCGGCGCACACGCCCACTAGTGGTAGTACGACCCGACCGCCGGCTGACCCGTCCAGTTGGGCCCGGCCGCCGGGTCGGCTCCGGCGTAGGCGAAGGGCAGCGCGACCTCCCGCCCGCCGTCCAGGACCAGCAGGTGCCGGCGCGCCCGGTACTCGAAGCCGGCCGCCCGCAGCGCCGCCACCACCGCGCGGGCCGCGCCGGAGCCGTCCGGGCGGCGCACCGACTCCGGGTCGAAGTGCGCGGCGAACCGGCCGTCCGGGGTCAGCCAGGAGGCGGCGCGGGTGATCGCACCGAGCTGGTCGCCGAGGTAGTGCAGCCCGTGCACACAGGTGATCAGGTCGTAGGACCGTTCCGGCTCCCAGTCCGCCACCGCCGCCGTGACCAGGCGCAGGTGCGGCAGCTCCGCCAGGTCCGGCGGCGCTGCCGGCGGGCCGACCACTCACCCGCGGCCACGACTACGCCTACTACACCGACAACGCCCACTTCATGGCCGGCCGCGACCTCCACTTCCCCTCCACCGCG
>NZ_JBIVVI010001103.1:0-3054 GCF_044757675.1 Kitasatospora sp. NPDC091257 | reverse complement strand
CCACCGGACGGGCCGTCCATCACCCGTGCGGGACGACCGCGACGGGGGCTTCGGCGTGGTGCAGGACGGCGTGCGCGACCCGGCCGAGCCGGGGCCCGAACTCGACCGGGCGGCGGCCCCGGCCGACCACGACCAGCGCGGCGCCGGCGGAGACCTCGACCAGGGCGCGGGCGGCGCCGATCTGCACGTCCTCGACCACCTCCACCTCCGGGTGCTGCTCGCGCGGACCGGCCAGGGCGAGCGAGAGCAGCTTGGCCTCCAGCGCCTCCAGCTGGGCGAGCTCGGCCGCCGGGACGGCGCCGCCCGCGTAGCCGAACACCGGCGGCAGCTCCCAGCCGTGCACCGCCCGGACCCGGGCGCCGCGCAGGGCCGCCTCGCGGAAGGCGAAGTCGAGCACCTCGGTCTCGGGGGTGTGGGCGTCGACGCCGACCACCACCTCGCCCGCGGCGGCCTCGCCCTCCTCGCGCACCACGACCAGCGGCACGGTGCTGCGCCCGGCCACCGACATGCTGACCGAGCCCAGCAGCAGGCCGGTGAAGCCGCCGCGGCCGCGCGAGCCGAGCACCAGCAGCTCCGCCTCCGCGGCGGCGGCCAGCAGGCCGTCCACCGGTGCGTCCAGGACGGCGTCGGTCTCCACGGCCAGGTCGGGGTGCAGGCCGCGGATGTCCTCGGCGGCCTCGGCGAGGGTGCGGCGGACGGCCTCGGGCAGGTCGTCCGCGTCGGCGAAGGAGGACACGCCGTCGGTCAGCCACGGCCAGGCGTGCACCAGGCGCAGCGAGGCGCCCCGGCGCACCGCCTCGGCGGCGGCCCAGTGGGCGGCCGCGGCGCTCTGCGGCGATCCGTCGACCCCGGCCAGCACGGTTGACGTCATGACTGTTCCTCCACACTGTCGACAGGTCGTCGACGCTCGGCGGTTCGGTGCGGGCCGCGGTGTGCTCTGACGCCCCGTCCGCTCCTCCCCCACCCTGGCAGCGACGCGCGGCCCGGCGGCAGAGGCCTCAGGACCCTGCGCGGCGGGACGAAAGGCCCGCCCGACGGAGCCTACGGCCGACCCCGCCGTCCCCACCACCGACACCGGGGCACTACCGTGAACACGGCAATCCCGCTGGTCGGACGGCACCCGAGTCGGGTCGGGCGGTGGGGGCGGGCGGCCGCGGGGCGGACGGGGCGCGTCCGGACGGTGGACGGGCCGGTCAGGGCAGCACGACGAGGAGGACAGCGGTGGGCGGAGCGGACGGCAGCGCGGCGGGTGGCGGCGCGCGGATGCCACGGCTGCGCCTGGACGAGCTGCTGGAGGAGCTCCAGTGGCGGATCGACGCGGCGCGCGGCACCCAGAACCGGGTGCACAGCCTGTTGGAGGCGGTGCTGGCGGTCGGGCGGGAGCTGGATCTGGCGCAGGCGCTGCACCGGATCGTGGAGGCCGCCGCCGATCTGGTGGACGCCCGGTACGGGGCGCTCGGGGTGATCGGGCCGGACGGGCACACACTGTCGCAGTTCCTGACGGTGGGCCTGACGGAGGAGGAGATCGCCGAGATCGGCCCGCCGCCGTCGGGCCGGGGCATCCTGGGCGAGCTGATCCGCGAGCCGCGGCCGCTGCGCTGCCCGGTGCTGTCCGACCACCCGGCCTCGGCGGGCTTCCCGTCGAACCATCCGCCGATGCACACCTTCCTGGGGGTGCCGGTGCGGGTGCACGGCGAGGTGTTCGGCAACCTCTACCTGACGGACAAGCGCGGTGGGCTGGACTTCGACGAGGACGACGAGGCGGTGATCTCCACCCTGGCGGTCGCGGCCGGTGTGGCGATCGACAACGCCCGGCTGTACGAGGAGGCGCAGCTGCGTCAGCGCTGGCTGCGGGCGAGCACCGAGATCACCCGCAGTCTGCTGTCGGGGGCGCCGCGGCTGGAGGTGGTCGAGCTGATCGCCCGTCGGGCGCGGGAGATCTCGGGCGCCGAGCTGGCGGACGTCTCGGTGGCGCTGGCCGGTCCGGAGGAGCGGGCCGAGGAGTTGACGGTGGAGGTCGCGCTGGGTGGCACGCCGTCCGCGCGGCTGGGGGTGACGGTGCCGGTGGACGGCACGCTGTCGGGCGCCGCGTACGCCTCCGGCTCCCCGGCCACCAGTGACGAGCTGGCCTGCGACACCCGTTTCCCGGCCGGTCCGGCGGGCCGCTTCGACGGGCTGGGCGCGGCGGTGGCGGTCCCGCTGGGTACGGGTGCCGGGTACGGGCGGGGCGTGCTGCTGCTGGCCCGGGCGCAGGGTCGGCCGGCGTTCGGGCCGGAGGAGACCGGTCCGCTGCTGGGCTTCGCCGACCAGGCGGCGCTGGCCCTGGAGCTGGCCGAACGGCGGCGTGACGCCGAGCAGTTGAACCTGCTGGAGGACCGCGACCGGATCGCCCGGGACCTGCACGACCTGGCGATCCAGCGGCTGTTCGCGACCGGGATGACGCTGCAGAGCGCGGGCCGGCTGATCGAGAGCCAGGCCGCGGCGGACCGGGTGGCCCGGGCGGTGGCCGACCTGGACGAGACCATCAAGATCATTCGCTCGACCATCTTCGGTCTGCGCGCCCACAGCGAGCCGGACCGCGGCCTGCGCGCCCGCGCCACCCGGGTGGTCACCGACGCCCAGGGTCCGCTCGGCTTCCCGCCCCGGCTGAGCATGGAGGGCCTGCTGGACACCGACGTGCCGCAGGAGCTGGCCGGGCACGTGGTCGCGGTCCTCGCCGAGGCGCTCAGCAACGCCGCCCGGCACGCCAAGGCATCCCGGGTCGAGGTGACGCTGCGCGCCCTGGCCGGGCGGGTGGCGCTGAGCGTGACGGACGACGGCGTCGGCGTGCCCGAGGGCGGGCGGCGCAGCGGGCTGCGCAACCTGGCCGAGCGCGCCGACCGGGTCGGCGGCTCCTTCACCGTCGACCCGGCCGAGGGCGGCGGCACCCGGCTGGTCTGGGAGGCCCCGATCGGGTCCTGAGTCCCTCCCGCCTCCCGTCAGCCGTCAGCCGTCAGCCGTCAGCCGTCAGCCGTCAGCCGCGCAGGGTGGGCAGGGTGGGCAGGGTGGGCAGGG
>NZ_JBIVVI010001102.1:0-3060 GCF_044757675.1 Kitasatospora sp. NPDC091257 | reverse complement strand
GTAGTTGACCGTCCCGTCGAGCGGGTCCACGACCCAGCGGACCCCGCTGGTGCCCGGCCGCTCGGCGCCCTCCTCGCCGAGGTAGCCGTCCTCCGGGCGGCGGTCGGTGATCAGCTCCAGGACGAGCTTCTCCGAGGCGAGGTCCATCTCGGTGACCACGTCGACCGGGCTGCTCTTGGTGCCGGCCACGCCGAGGTCGGCGGGGCGGCCGTCGCGCAGCAGCGCGCCGGCCTGCCGGGCCGCGTCCAGGGCGACCTCCAGCAGGTCGTCGAGGAGCCGGTCGTCGGGCAGGGCGGGGGTGGGCACGGGGTTCTCCTCCGGAGCGACGGGACGGACGGGACGCGCGGGACGGGCGGGGCGCGCGGGACGGGCGGTCAGTGCTCGGCGACGGCCGGACGCGGGGCGCGCGGGTTCGGGCAGCAGGCCACCGCGCACACGTCGTGGCTGGGGCCGAGGGTGCCGAGGGCGCAGCGGGTCACCCGCTCGCCGCGCTCGACGGCGGCCCGCTCCAGGACGAGCTCGCGCACCGCCGCGGTGAACCGGGGGTCGGCGCCGACGGTGGCGGCCCGGGCCACCGGCAGGCCGAGCTCGGCGGCCTTGGCCACGGCCTCGGTGTCGAGGTCGTACTTGACCTCCATGTGGTCGGAGACGAAGCCGATCGGAACCATGACCACGGCGGGCGCGCCGTCGGCGTGCTGGGCCTCCAGGTGGTCGCAGACGTCGGGTTCCAGCCACGGGGTGTGCGGGGCCCCGCTGCGGCTCTGGTACACCAGCTCCCACGGCCGCTCGGCCACGCCGGTGCGGTCGGCCACCGCGGCGGCGATCAGCCGGGCCACGTCCAGGTGCTGGGCAACGTACGCGCCGCCGGGCTCGCCGCGGGCCGGGTCGTCCGGGGCGCCGGAGGTCTCGGCCATCGAGTCCGGGACGGAGTGGGTGGTGAACGCCAGCCGGGCGCCGGGGCGGACGGCCTCGGGCAGCTCCTCCAGGGCGGCCAGGACGGCGTCGGTCATCGGCTCGACGAAGCCCGGGTGGTTGTAGAAGTGCCGCAGCTTGTCGAACCGCAGAGCGGGCACGCCCTCCTCTGCGAGCGCGGCCAGCGCGTCGGCCAGGTTCTCCCGGTACTGGCGGCAGCCCGAGTAGCCGGCGTAGGCGCTGGTGGCGAGCACCGCGATCCGGCGGTGGCCGTCGGCGGCCAGCTCCCGCAGGGTGTCGACCAGGTAGGGCGCCCAGTTCCGGTTGCCCCAGTAGACCGGCAGGTCCAGCCCGTGCTCGGCGAAGTCCTTGCGCAGCGCGGCGAGCAGCTCGCGGTTCTGCCCGTTGATCGGACTGACCCCGCCGAACATGAAGTAGTGCTTGCCCACCTCCTTCAGCCGCTCCTTGGGGATGCCGCGGCCGCGGGTGACGTTCTCCAGGAACGGGACGACGTCCTCGGGGCCCTCGGGCCCGCCGAAGGAGAGCAGCAGCAGGGCGTCGTACGGGGCGGCGCCGGAGGGGGAGGGTTTGCGCGCGTCGGACATGGCACCGATCCTGCCACTGACGGGCCGAGCGCCGTCGCGGGGGCCGCGCGGGTGTCCGGAAAATACCGTTTGCCAACGTACGTAAGCTGTGTTTGCCAGCCTTGTTCCTTACTCCCCCTGCCCGGAGCTCCCGTGCTGTCCAGCTACCGCCAGATATTCGCCTCCCCCGGCACTCTGGCCTTCTCCTCCACCGGCTTCGTCTCCCGACTGCCGATCTCCATGACCGGGATCGGCATCGTGACCATGCTGTCCCAGCTCAGAGGCTCCTACGGAGTGGCCGGCCTGGTCTCCGCCTGCCTCGCGGTCTCCGCCGCGATCCTCGGCCCCCAGGTCTCCCGGCTGGTGGACCGGCACGGCCAGCGGAGGATCATCGTCCCCGCCATGGCGCTCACCATCGTCGCCGTCACCGGCCTGCTGCTCTGCGCCCGGCTGGAGGCCCCGGACTGGACGCTGTTCCTCTTCGCCGCCGGCATGGGAGTGATGCCCAGCACCGGTGCGATGGTCCGCGCCCGCTGGGCCCACCTCTACCGCGAGGACACCGGCAAGCTGCACACCGCCTACTCCTTCGAGGCCGTGGTCGACGAGGTCTGCTTCATCGTCGGCCCGATCCTCTCCATCGGCCTGGCCACCTCCGTCTTCCCCGAGGCCGGCGTGCTGCTCGCCGGGATCTTCCTCGCCGTCGGCGTGCTGCTGTTCGCCGGGCAGCGCTCCACCGAGCCGCCGGTCCACCCGGCCGCCCGGCACGCGGGCGGCTCGGTCATCCTCAACCGCGGCCTCCAGGTGCTGATCGTGACCTTCGTCGCCACCGGCGCGATCTTCGGCTCGGTCGAGGTGGTCACCGTCGCCTACGCCGAGGCCCAGGGCCACAAGTCGATCTCCAGCGTGATCCTCGCCCTGTGGGCGCTCGGCTCCTGCCTGGCCGGGGTGGTCTTCGGGACCCTCAAACTCACCGGCTCGATGGCGGTGCGCTTCCTCGTCGGCGTCCTGTTCATGGCGGTCAGCATGGTGCCGCTGCTGCTGGTCGCCCACGCGGTGCACGGCGTCGGCGGGCTGGTCGCGGTCGGCGCCGCGCTGCTGATCGCCGGCATCGCCATCTCCCCCACCCTGATCACCGCGATGGCCCTGGTCGAACGGCTCGTCCCGGCCTCCCAGCTGACCGAGGGCATGACCTGGACCACCACCGGCCTGGCCCTCGGCGTCGCGGTCGGGTCCTCGGCCGGCGGCTGGGTGGTCGACGCCTCCGGAGCCGCCGCGGGCTACTGGGTGCCGCTGGCCGCCGGCCTGCTCGGCGTGGTCGCCGCCCTCGCCGGCCTCGCCCGGCTGCGCGCCGGACTGGCCACCGAACCCACCGCCGAGGCGGCCGCCGACGGGGCCGGACGACCCGTAGACGCCGACCGGTGAACTGACTAGTCTCTCGCCCTACCCGCGGGCCGTACCGGCGGGTAGGGCGGTAGCGCCGCCCCGGACCGCGCCGACCCGTTCGGCCACGGAGCAGGAGCAGTGGCGCCACGGCGTGCTGAAGTGCCTGTTCACCGAGGTGCCG
>NZ_JBIVVI010001101.1:0-3060 GCF_044757675.1 Kitasatospora sp. NPDC091257 | reverse complement strand
GACCCGACGGGCCTCGGGCCCGCCCCCCCGGGATCGGGGGTGCGGGCCCGGCCGCGATGACCCGGGATCAGCCTTCTTCGGTGGCCGAGGCCTTGTCGGCCGCCGTCCTGCTCGTGGCGGTCTTCTTGGCCGCCGTCTTCTTCGCCGCCGCCGTCTTGGTGGTGGTGGTCTTCTTCGCGGCGGTCTTCTTCGCGGCCGCGGTCTTGGTCGCCGCGGTCTTGGCGGTGGTCGTCTTCTTGGCCGCGGCCTTCTTCGCCGGGGCCTTCTTCGCCGCCTTCTTCACCGGTCCGCGCGCCCGCTTCTCGGCGAGCAGCTCGTACCCGCGCTCCGGCGTGATGGTCTCGACGTCGTCGTCCTTGCGGAGCGTGGCGTTGGTCTCGCCGTCGGTCACGTACGGACCGAAGCGGCCGTCCTTGACCACCACCGGGCGCTCGCTGACCGGGTCGTTGCCCAGCTCCTTGAGCGGCGGGGCGGCGGCCGCCCGGCCGCGCTGCTTCGGCTGGGCGTAGATCGCCAGTGCCTCGTCGAGGGTGATCGTGAAGAGCTGGTCCTCGCTGGTGAGCGAACGGGAGTCGGTGCCGCGCTTGAGGTACGGGCCGTAGCGGCCGTTCTGCGCGGTGATCTCCGCACCCTCGGCGTCGGTGCCGACCACCCGGGGCAGCGAGAGCAGCCGCAGCGCGTCCTCCAGCGTGACGGTGTCCAGCGACATCGTCTTGAACAGCGAGGCGGTGCGCGGCTTGACCGCGTTCTTGCCGGTCTTCGGCGTGCCCTCGGGCAGGATCTCGGTCACGTACGGGCCGTAGCGGCCGTCCTTGGCGACCAGCATGTTGCCGCCGACCGGGTCCGGGCCGAGCTCGAAGTCGCCGCTGGGCTTGGCCAGCAGCTCCTCGGCCAGCTCGACGGTGAGCTCGTCCGGCGGCAGCTCGTCCGGGATGTCGGCACGCTGGCCCGGCTCGCCCTCGACGGTGGAGGCGCGCTCGACGTACGGGCCGTAGCGGCCGACCCGCAGGGTGATGTCGTCGCTGACCCTGAACGAGCTGATCTCCCGGGCGTCGATCGCGCCGAGGTCGGTGACCAGTTCCTTCAGGCCGCCCAGGTGGTCGCCGTCGCCGTTGCCGGCCTCGGCGGCGCCGCCCGCGGCGTGGCCCTCGCCCTCGCCGAAGTAGAAGCGCTTCAGCCACGGCACGGACTGCGCCTCACCGGCGGCGATCCGGTCGAGGTCGTCCTCCATCTTGGCGGTGAAGTCGTAGTCGACCAGTCGGCCGAAGTGCTTCTCCAGCAGGTTGACCACGGCGAAGGAGAGGAAGGACGGGACGAGCGCCGTCCCCTTCTTGAAGACGTACCGGCGCTGGATGATCGTGTCGATGATCGACGCGTAGGTGGAGGGGCGGCCGATCTCCCGGTCCTCCAGCTCCTTGACCAGCGAGGCCTCGGTGTAGCGGGCCGGCGGCTTGGTGGCGTGGCCCTCCGGGGTGATCCGCTCGGCGGCCAGCGGGTCACCCTGGACGACCTGCGGCAGCCGGCGCTCGCGGTCGTCGAGCTCCGCGTTCGGGTCGTCGGCGCCCTCGACGTAGGCCTTGAGGAAGCCGTGGAAGGTGATGATCTTGCCGGTGGCCGAGAACTCGACGTCCCGGCCGTCGGCGGAGGTGCCGCCGACCCGGACGGTGACGGACTGGCCGACCGCGTCCTTCATCTGGGAGGCGACGGTGCGCATCCAGATCAGCTCGTACAGCTTGAAGTCGTCACCGGTCAGGCCGGTCTCGGCGGGGGTGCGGAAACGGTCGCCGGACGGGCGGACGGCCTCGTGCGCCTCCTGCGCGTTCTTCACCTTGCTGGCGTAGGTGCGCGGGGCGTCCGGCAGGTAGTCCGCACCGTACAGCTGGGTGACCTGGGCCCGGGCGGCGGTGATCGCGGTGTCCGACAGCGTGGTGGAGTCGGTACGCATATAGGTGATGAAGCCGTTCTCGTACAGCTTCTGGGCCACCTGCATGGTCCGCTTGGCGCCGAAGCCCAGCTTGCGGCTGGCCTCCTGCTGGAGCGTCGTGGTGCGGAACGGCGCGTACGGCGAGCGGCGGTACGGCTTGGACTCGACGCTGCGGACGCCGAACGCCGTCTGCTCCAGGGCGGCGGCCAGCTGACGGGCCGCCTGCTCGTCCAGGTGCAGGGTGTTCGCGCTGGCGGCCTTCAGCCGGCCGTCCTGGCCGAAGTCGCGGCCGCTGGCGATCCGCTTGCCGTCGACGGAGGCCAGCCGGGCGCCGAAGGTCTCCGGGTTGGCGGCGTCGGCCGGGGTGCGGCCGGTGCCGAAGGTGCCGACCAGGTCCCAGTACGAAGCGGCGCGGAAGGCCATCCGCTCGCGCTCGCGCTCGACCACCAGTCGGGTGGCGACGGACTGCACCCGGCCCGCCGACAGCTTCGGCATGACCTTCTTCCACAGCACCGGCGAGACCTCGAAGCCGTACAGCCGGTCGAGGATGCGGCGGGTCTCCTGGGCGTCGACCAGTCGCTGGTTGAGCTCGCGCGGGTTGGCCACGGCCTCCTGGATCGCCGACTTGGTGATCTCGTGGAACACCATGCGGTGCACCGGCACCTTGGGCTTGAGCACCTGCTGGAGGTGCCACGCGATGGCCTCGCCCTCGCGGTCCTCATCGGTGGCGAGGAAGAGCTCGTCGGACTCCGCGAGCAGCGACTTCAACTTGCTGACCTGGGACTTCTTGTCCGCGTTGACCACGTAGATGGGCGCGAAGTCATGGTCGACGTCCACCCCGAGGCGCCGCACCTCGCCGGTGTACTTGTCCGGCACCTCGGCCGCGGTGCTGGGGAGGTCGCGGATGTGCCCGACGCTCGCCTCGACGATGTAGCCGGGGCCCAGGTAGCCCTTGATCGTCTTCGCCTTGGCCGGCGACTCGACAATGACGAGTCGCTGTCCGTGCGCGGTCTCGCTGCTCGGGGACACCTTCGCTCTTCTCTCCCGGTCCTTATGTGGCTGGTCGGCGCCGGCAGCACGGGCTGCACTCCGCCCGACCCCTCCACCGCCCCGGGGCTGCCGCGGCACGACACCCC
>NZ_JBIVVI010001100.1:0-3061 GCF_044757675.1 Kitasatospora sp. NPDC091257 | reverse complement strand
AAGACCGCGCGCCGAACCGTCGGCCGTGCCGACCGCACGTCACTGCCCGCCCCGCACGGACGGTCGGTGGGCGGCGGCTCGCCACCCGTCGGCCGCGGGGGTGATGGCCATCATCGAGGTCGTCAAGACCGCGCGCCGAACCGTCGGCCGTGCCGACCGCACGTCACTGCCCGCCCCGCACGGACGGTCGGTGGGCGGCGGCTCGCCACCCGTCCGTACCCTCCTCCCGTGAAGGAGGTGCCGTCGTGCACACCCTGACCACCGTCGACTTCCTCGTCCGGCTCGCCACCGGCGTCGCCTGCGGCGCGCTGATCGGCGTCGAGCGCCAGTGGCGGGCCCGGATGGCCGGCCTGCGCACCAACGCCCTGGTCGCCGCCGGCGCCACCCTCTTCGTGCTCTACAGCGAGGCCGTCGGCGACACCGGCAGTCCCACCAGGGTCGCGTCGTACGTCGTCTCCGGCATCGGCTTCCTCGGCGGTGGCGTCATCCTGCGCGACGGCGCCGGCGTGCGCGGCCTCAACACCGCGGCCACGCTGTGGTGTTCGGCCGCCGTCGGGGTGCTGGCCGCCGCCGGCGAACTGCAGCTGGCCGTCCTCGGCACGCTCGCCGTGCTCGCCGTCCACCTGGTGCTGCGCCCGGCCGGCCGACTGCTCGACCGGGCCCCGCAGTCCGGCAGCGACCCGGACTCCACCAGCCGCGCCACCATCCACCTGGAGTGCGACCGCAAGTCCGAGACCCACATCCGGGCCCTGCTGCTCCAGGCCCTCGCCGCCTCCGGGCTCGCCCCGACCGGTCTGCGGGCCCGCCGCACCGACAGCGGGGACGCCACCAGCCTGCGGGCCACCGTCGCGATCACCGGGTCGGTCGCCCCGGCGCTCGAACAGGTCGTCACCCGGCTGTCGTTGGAGCCGGGCGTGCGCGACCTGCACTGGCACCTGGAGGACGAACCGGAGGACCCCGGCAACCCGGCGCTCGCCTGAGGCCGTAGCACCGTCGCGCCGTCGCCGTCGCCGTCGCCGTCGCCGTCGCCGTCGCCGTCGCCGTGCCGCCGCGCCGCCGTGGCACCGCAGGCCCCGCACGCCCCGGAACCGCCGCCCGACCCCGCCCGAACCGACTGGAGGCCCGATGCCGACCCCCGAACCCGAGCACGGGCCGCTGGTGCCGATGCTGCTGGTGCTGACCGTGGTCACCGGAGTGGTGGACGCGGTCAGCTACCTCGAACTCGGCCACGTCTTCGTCGCCAACATGACCGGCAACGTGGTGTTCCTCGGCTTCGCCCTGGCCGGCGCCGCCAACCTCTCCGCCACCGCCTCGCTGGCCGCCCTCGCCGCCTTCCTGCTCGGCGCGCTGGCCGGCGGTCACCTCGCCCGTCGTCT
Organism: Kitasatospora sp. NPDC091257; assembly: GCF_044757675.1. Lineage (NCBI taxonomy): Bacteria > Bacillati > Actinomycetota > Actinomycetes > Kitasatosporales > Streptomycetaceae > Kitasatospora > Kitasatospora sp. NPDC091257. The sequence continues at coordinate 1,685 of NZ_JBIVVI010001100.1, read as the reverse complement.
GCCCGGCCACCGCGGTCACCTGCTGACCGCCGCCGTCGCCGTCCAGTCGGCGCTGGTCGCGGCGGCCACCGTGCTGGCGGCCGTGGCCGGCCACACCGGCGACCCGGCCCGCTACGTCCTGATCGGGCTGCTCGGCTTCGCCATGGGCGGCCAGAACGCGGTGGTCCGCGCCCTGAAGGTGCCCGACCTCACCACCACCGTGCTCACCATGACCATCACCGCCCTGGCCGCCGACCGCACCGGCCCCCGCCGTCTCGCCTCCGCCGTCTGGATGTTCGCCGGTGCCCTCCTCGGCGCCGTCCTCGTCCTCCGCGCGAACGTCCCCCTCGCCCTCGCCCTGGCCCTCGTGCTGCTCCTCGCCGTCGCCGCCCTCACCCACCGCGCGGCCAGGCCCACCCCCGCCCCGGCCTGGACCCGCCCCCGCTGACCCGGCGACGACGGCCCCGGAGTCGCGGTCCGCCCGATGCGCTACCGTCCCGGCAGGCCGCGGCCTACGGATCGTCGTGAGGGACAGGTGAGTTGCATGGGCGCCGGCGCCTGGTCGTACGCGGTTCCCCATCGGGAGGACCTTCAGGCCGCCCTGGACGCGCTGAGGGAGAAGGTCTTCGCGGAGGACGGGTACGACCTGCGGGAGGGGCTCGGATCGCTCGCGGAGCTCATGGACTCCGGCCGGCTCGACGAGCAGGGCGCGCACTCCGTGCTGGACGTGGTCACCGTGGTCCACTGCGCCGTCGACGAGGAGGACCACGGCGATGTCCGGGTGGTGGAGGGGGCCGAGGTCGTGGAGCTGTTCGGCACCGACCGGCCTTCGCTGGACGTCGTCCGCGCCGCCGAGGAGAAGGGCGCGGGCGACATCGACTTCCCGCCCTCCTTCCGGGGCTCGGGCTGTTGCACGGTCACCTACGGGCCGGACGGCGCTCCTGACGGCCTCTACTTCTGGGGCGTCACCGGCGACTGACGGGCCGGGGTCGGGCCCCGGCCCCGGTCAGTCCTCGCTGCGGTGGCCGGCGCGGCCGCTCCAGCGGGGTTCGAGGCGGGCCCAGCCGGTGCTCCAGGCGGTCTCGGCACGGCGGTCGAGGGCGTGGAGGCGCAGCCGGAGGGCGAGCGCGAGCAGGGCCAGGAGGGCGAGGAGGGCCCCGGCGCCCGTGCAGGCGGCGGAGACCGCGAGGGCCACGCGGTCGGCCGGGGGAGCGGAGACGGCGCCGGCCGGATCGACCCAGACGGGGACGTGGCTGCCGGTGACGGCGGAGTGCGGGGCCTGGACGGTGCCGACGTGCCGGGTGCCGTCGGGGGCGGTCCAGGCCGCGTCGGCGTCGATCCGGTTGCTGTAGCCGCCGGCGAAGCGGCTGCCGACGGCGGTGGCGCGGTCCGGGACGCCGCGGACCACGGCGTCGACCTGCTGCAGCCGTGCGCGGTCGGTGTCGGCCAGGTGGGCGGTGGAGCGGTAGAGGAGCAGGGAGCCGCCCGTGGCGAGGGCGAGCGCGAGCACCGCGCCGAGCAGGGCGGACAGCCAGGCGCGGGCCCGGGAGCGGTCGAGGGGGCGGACGAGCGGCTCGTGCCGGGCACCGAGGGCCCGCCGCAGCTGTCGGCCGGCGCGTCGGGGGAGCGACGCGGGCCGGGCCGGACGGGGTGTGCTGGACACGGTGAGGGCTCCTCAGGGACGCGGGGGCGCAGGGTGGTTCCCG
>NZ_JBIVVI010001099.1:0-3074 GCF_044757675.1 Kitasatospora sp. NPDC091257 | reverse complement strand
GGGGCGCAGGGGGAGTGGCGCAGCCGGACCAGGCAGGACGTGCCGGCGCCGGTGGCGAGGAGGGCGAGGAGCCAGTTGACCAGGGTGGGTCCGTGCAACGGCGGCCTCCCGGGGCGGTGGGCGCCGGGGGCGGCGAACAGGGGACAGCGAACAGCGGTCGGCGGACAGATGACAGCGAACAGATGATGAAATCTGTCGGCTGTCATCTGTCATCCGTGAGCTGTCATCTGTTCGCCGCCCCCGTGCGCGGCGACGGACGTCCGGTCCACGATCACCGCACCCGGCCGGGCACGGCCAGGGCGCGTACAGGGGCGCACAGTGGTGCCCGTCGTTGCGAAAGCCCTGGCCGCGCATCCGTCGCGTACTCGTCGCGCACCCGTCGCACGCCTGGTCGCACTCCCCGGCCGAGCGGACCGCTCACCCGGCCGCCATCAGGCCGGGGCGCTCAGCCCTGGAGCCGACCCGAGGCGACCACCCGGCTGAGGAACTGCCGCGTCCGCTCCTCCTGCGGATCGCCGAACACCTGCTCCGGCGGCCCCTGTTCGAGCACCACCCCGCCGTCCAGGAAGCAGACCTGGTCGGCGACCTCACGGGCGAAGCCCATCTCGTGGGTGGAGAGGACCATCGTCATCCCCTGTTCCTTGAGGTCCCGCACCACCGACAGCACCTCGCCGACCAGCACCGGGTCGAGCGCCGCGGTGATCTCGTCGAGGAGCAGCAGCCGCGGCCCGGTGGCCAGCGCGCGCACGATGGCGACCCGCTGCTGCTGCCCGCCGGAGAGCCGGTCCGGGTACTCCTCGGCCTTGGCCGCCAGCCCGAGCCGGTCGAGCAGTTCCAGCGCCCGGGCCCGTGCCTCGGCCCGGGCGACGCGGTGCACCCGGCGCGGGGCGAGCGTGATGTTCTCCAGCACCGTCAGATGCGGGAACAGGTTGTACGACTGGAACACCACGCCGATCCGGCGCCGCACGGCGTCCTCGTCCGCGCGCGGATCGGTGATCTCCTCGCCGTCCAGGAAGATCGCCCCGTCGTCGATCCCCTCCAGCAGGTTGACGCAGCGCATCAGCGTGGACTTGCCGGAGCCGGAGGCCCCGATCAGCGCCGTCACCGAGTGCTCGGCCACGGCGAGGTCCACGTCGCGCAGCACCACCTGGCCGCCGAAGGTCTTGCGCACCGACTCCAACCGGAGCACGTCGCTCGACGTCACACCGCACCTCCCTGGAGCTGGCGGCGGTTCATCCGGGTGGTCAGCCAGTCGGCGAACCGGGTCAGCGGAATGGTCAGCACGATGAACACCAGCCCCGCCACCAGGTACGGCGTGAAGTTGAAAGAGCGAGCCGCGATGATCTTCGCCGCGTACACCGCGTCGATCGCGCCGCCGATCGAGACCAGCCCGGTGTCCTTCTGGAGGCTCACCAGGTTGTTGAGCAGCGGCGGTACGACCCGGCGGACGGCCTGCGGCAGCACCACGTACCGCATCGTCTGCGCGTTGGTCAGCCCCAGCGACCGCGCCGCGGCCCGCTGGCTCGGGTGCACCGACTCGATGCCGGAGCGGAACACCTCCGACACGTACGCCGAGTAGGTCAGCACCAGGGCGGCCCCGCCCAGCAGCAGCGGATCGGTGGTCACCCCGGTCAGCCGCAGCGCCGGCACTCCGGTGATCATCACCAGCAGGCAGATGATCATCGGCAGCCCGAGGAAGAAGTCCACGTACGCCGTGGCCAACAGCCGTACCGGCAGGAAGACCGGACCGCGCAGCGTCCGCAGCACCGCCAGCAGCAGCCCGAACAGCAGGATCAGCGCCCCGCAGCCGAGCATCAGCTCCAGGTTCAGCCGCAGTCCCTTCAGTACCTCGGGCAGCGCCTGACGGGCGTAGTCGAGGTTGAAGAAGGTCCGCCGAGTCACCTCCCACCCGGGGGAGTTGACGATCAGGAGGTAGAGCACGACGGCCGTGGCCAGGGTCGAGCCGGTGGCGATCAGCGCCGAGCGGCGGGCCCGGGACCGCCGGTACGCCTCGTGCGCCAGCCGCCGCTCGGACGGGCGGTAGTCGTCCTCCGTCGCCGGCGCCTTGGTGAGCTCCGCCGGACCGGCGGCGCCCGGCGCCTCCCCGCCCGGCGCCTCCCCGCCCGGCCCGGGGCTCAGGTCAGCGCTCACTTCAGCACCGGTGCCGAGACGGCGTCGGACAGCCACTGCTTCTCCAGCTTCGCCAGCGTGCCGTCGGCGCGCAGAGCGTCCACGGCCTGGGAGACGCAGCCGGTCAGCTTGGAGCCCTTGTCCAGCACCAGACCGAACTGCTCGGCCTGCGCGGCGGCCTCGAACTGGCCGACCACCTGGGCCTCCGGGACCTCGGCGCCGGTGATGTAGAAGGCGGTCGGCAGGTCCACCACCAGGGCGTCGATCTGGCCGTTCTTCAGCGCTGCCTTGGCCAGGTCGTTGGAGTCGAAGACGGCTGGCTGGGTGCTCGGCTTGATGGTGTTGGTGATGGTGTCCAGGCTCGTGGTGCCGACCTGCGCGCCGAGCTTGGCGCCCTTGAGGTCGGCGATGCTCCTGGCGCCCGCCGCCTTGGAGTTCTTCAGCGCGATGACGGTCTGGCGCACGTCGTAGTAGCCGGAGGAGAAGTCCACGGCCTGCTTGCGCTCGTCGCTGACGGACACCTGGTTGATGTCGAAGTCGAAGTCCTTGGCGCCGGGGGAGGTCGCCTTGTTGAACGGCGCGACCACCCAGCCGACCTTCTCCTTCGGGTAGCCGAGCTTCTCGGCGACCGCGTAGGCCACGGCGGACTCGAAGCCCTTGCCGTTCTCCGGCTTGTCGTCGGAGAACCACGGGTCGTACGCGGGCTTGTCGGTGCCGACGGTCAGCGTTCCGGCGGTGCGCGTGGCCAGCGCACCCGGCGCGCAGCCCGCCGCCGTCCCGGCCGCGCCCGAGGCGGCGTCGGACTTCGAGTCCTGCGGCGCGCAGGCGGTCAGCACGGCCGCGGCGGCGACCAGCGCGGCGATGGGCAGTACGGAGGAGGGCTTGCGGCCCTCGGCCGTCCCGTACGGCAGCGAGACCCGCACGTTCCCCTCGGTGAGCACGCC
>NZ_JBIVVI010001098.1:0-3076 GCF_044757675.1 Kitasatospora sp. NPDC091257 | reverse complement strand
GCCCTCGCCTACGCCGTCGGCATGGCGCGCCGTTCGCAGTGCGGTCTGGTGATCGTGCACGTGGCCAACCGTCTGCCCGCCACCGTCCGGGCAGGAAGCTCCGGCGCCGTCCCTCGACCCGGTGTTCCAGCACGGTGTGGTGGTCGGCTTCGACGGCTCGCTGTCGAGCGAGCGCGCCCTCGCCTACGCCGTCGGCATGGCGCGCCGTTCGCAGTGCGGTCTGGTGATCGTGCACGTGGCCAACCGTCTGCCCGCCACCGTCTGGGCAGGCTGCGAGCCACCCGTCTTCGTCGACCTCCCCGACCACCGGACCGAGGTCCTCGGCCTGGAGCTCGCCTGCGCGGACTTCCTCACCGGGGTGCCGTGGATCCTGGTCGAGCGCGGCGGGGACATCTGCCACGAGATCGAGGAGGTCGGTCGTGAGTACGCCGCCGACGCGATCGTCGTCGGCACGACGCACGGCCTGCTCGGCAAGATCTTCGGCTCGGTCTCCGGACGGCTGGCGCGGCGGGCCAACCGTCCGGTGATCGTGATCCCCTGAGGTCTCTCGTTCCTGAGGCTTCTCACGAAGCCTCCCCGAGGTCTCCTCCTGCTGCCTCCTCCATCGTCGGGCTCCCCAACTCTGTGCGCGGGGAAGCGCGTTGAGTGGTACGTGACCCGGTGGGCGCGGCTCAGGAGGTGACCATCAGGGTGTGGTCGTCACGAACCGACGCCCAGTTCCCGGGCGATGAGCATGCGCTGGACCTCGGACGTGCCCTCCCCGATTTCCAGGATCTTGCAGTCGCGCCAGAAACGGGCGACCGGGAATTCGTTCATGAAGCCGTACCCGCCGTGGATCTGGGTCGCCTCGCGGGCGTTGTCGACGGCGGCCTCGGACGAGTACAGCTTCGCGATCGCGGCCTCCTTCTTGAACGGTTCACCGTGCAGCAGCCGGGAAGCGGCGTCCCGCCAGGCCAGGCGGGAGGTGTGGGCGCGCAGCTCCATGTCGGCAAGCTTGAACTGGATGGCCTGGTTGGCGCCGATCGGCCGGCCGAAGGCCCGGCGCTCGCCGGCGTACTTCACGGACTCGTCGACGCAGCCCTGGGCCAGGCCGGTGGCCAGGGCCGCGATCGCGATGCGGCCCTCGTCGAGGATCCGCAGGAACTGGGCGTAGCCTCGGCCACGCTCGCCCAGCAGGTTGGCCGCGGGAACGCGGCAGTCGGTAAAGGACAGTTCGCGGGTGTCGGATGCGTTCCACCCGACCTTCGAGTACTTCTTCGAGACCTGGAATCCGGGGGTCCCGGTGGGCACGATGATGGAGGAGATCTCCCGTACAGGCGAGCGGAATTCGCCCTCTTCACTCGAACGAGCGATCGGTTCGGTGAGTGCGGTGACGGTGACCAGACCGGTGATGTCGGTACCGGAGTTGGTGATGAAGCACTTGGTCCCGTTGATGACCCACTCGTCGGTGGCCTCGTCGTAGCGCGCCGTGGTGCGGGTGGCCCCCGCGTCCGACCCGCCCTCCGGCTCGGTGAGGCCGAAGGCGCCGAGGAGTTCGCCCGAGGTCAGCCGGGGCAGCCACTCGCGCTTCTGCTCCTCGGTGCCGAACCGGTAGATCGGCATCGCGCCGAGCGAGACGGCGGCCTCCAGGGTGATCGCCACCGAGGAGTCGACGCGGGCGAGTTCCTCCAGGGCGAGGCCGAGGGCGAAGTAGTCCCCGCCCATGCCGCCGTACTCCTCCGGGAAGGGCAGGCCGAAGAGCCCCATCCGCCCCATCTCCCGGACGATCTCGTAGGGGAACTCCTCCCGCTCGTAGAACCCGCCGATCTTCGGCGCCACCACGTCCTGGGCGAACTCGGCGACGGTGCGCCGCAGTTCCTCGTACTCGCTGCTGAGCCTGTGGTCGAGCATGGTGATCCTCCTGGCGCCCGGCCGGGTCGGCCGCGGACGTGAGCGGGGTGACCGGCGTCCGTCGGACGGTGTGACGGACGCGCGGTGTGATGTGAGGGACGGGTGTCGGGCGGTGCGGGTGGTGCGCGGCGCCGGCCGGGTTGCGGGCGGTCGGCGCCGGGACGGGTGCGGGCGGGTCAGCTCCCGGTGGGGCCGAGCAGCGCCTGGACGGCGCGGGAGGGACTCGGGCGGCCGAGGCGCTCGGCCATCCAGCCGCTGGTCGCGACGAGCGCGCGCAGGTCGACGCCGGTCCGGACGCCGAGCCCGTGCAGCATCCAGACCAGGTCCTCGGTGGCCAGGTTGCCGGTGGCGCTCTTCGCGTACGGGCAGCCGCCCAGGCCGCCCGCCGAGGCGTCCACCGTGGTGACGCCCTCGCGCAGTGCCGCCAGGGTGTTGCTGAGCGCCTGGCCGTAGGTGTCGTGGAAGTGCACGGCGAGCCGGTCGACCGGGACGCCGGCCCGCTCGAAGCCCGCCAGCAGGGCGGTGACCTGGCCCGGAGTGGCCACCCCGATGGTGTCGCCGAGGCTCAGCTCCGCGCAGCCCTGCTCCAGCAACTGCACGCCGTACCGGACCACCTGGTCGACCGGGACGGGGCCCTCCCACGGGTCGCCGAAGCACATCGAGAGGTAGCCGCGGACCGCGACCCCGGCCTCGGTGGCCCGGGCCACGACCGGGCGGAACATCGCCATGGCCTCGTCCGCCGAGCGGTTGAGGTTGCGGCGGGCGAAGGTCTCGGTGGCGCTGGCGAACACCGCGATGTCGGAGGCGTGGTGGGCGAGCGCGCGGTCCAGGCCGCGCTCGTTGGGCACCAGCACCGGCAGCCGCAGGCCGGGGTGGCGCTCCGGCAGGCCGGCGAGCCGGGGGAACAGCTCCTCCGCGTCAGCCAGCTGCGGTACCCATTTCGGGTGAACGAAGCTGGTGGCCTCGACGGTGCGCAGCCCGGCGGCCGCGAGCCGGGCGATGAACTCGGCCTTGACCTCGACCGGCACCGAGGACTTCTCGTTCTGCAGGCCGTCGCGCGGTCCGACCTCGTGGATCCGGACCGCCTCGGGCAGGCCGGGGGCGCGGACCGGATCAGCTCGACCGGCTGTCCGACGGCGAACAGGACCTCGTGCCCGACGGCGCGCAGCGCCTGGGCGGTGGGCAC
>NZ_JBIVVI010001097.1:0-3078 GCF_044757675.1 Kitasatospora sp. NPDC091257 | reverse complement strand
CACCCCTCGCATACCGTCGCCGACGTGCCCGGACGGCGATGCGCCGCCCACCCCTTCCGACGAGGAGACCCCTGATGCCCGAGACGACCACGACCCCCGGGACGGCCGCGATCCCCGCGACGATGCCCGCCGTCGCCTACCGCAGGAGCCTGCCGGTCGACGACCCGCAGAGCCTGCTCGACGTCGAGCTGCCCGTGCCCCGGCCGGGCCCGCGCGACCTGCTGGTGCGGGTGGAGGCGGTGGCCGTCAACCCGGTGGACCACAAGGTCCGGCAGAACGCCGACCCGGGCGGTGAGCCGCGGGTGCTGGGCTGGGACGCGTCCGGCACCGTGGTCGCGGTCGGCCCGCAGGTGGAACTGTTCGAGGTCGGCGACGAGGTGTACTACGCCGGCGCCCTGGAGCGGCCCGGCACCAACTCCCGCTACCACGCGGTGGACGAGCGCCTGGTCGGCCACAAGCCCGCCACCCTCTCCCACGCCGGGGCCGCCGCGCTGCCGCTGACCGCGCTGACCGCCTGGGAGGGCCTCTTCGAACGCCTCGGCCTGGGCACCGGCGGCCCGGAGCAGGGCGGCACCCTGCTGGTGACCGCCGCCGCGGGCGGCGTCGGCTCCCTCGTCACCCAGCTCGCCCGCGCCCTCACCGGCCTGACCGTGATCGGCACCGCGTCCCGCCCGGAGTCGGCCGACTTCGCCCGCCGCATGGGCGCCGACCACGTGATCGACCACACGCGCCCGCTCGGCCCGCAGCTGGCGAAGGCCGCCCCCGGCGGCCTCGACCACGTCTTCAGCACCGTCGCCACCGACCGCAACCTCGCCGCCTACGCCGAGGCCCTGAACCCCTTCGGCGGCATCGTCGCCATCGACGACTTCGACTCCCTGGACATCGGCGTCCTCAAGGGCAAGAGCATCTCCTTCCACTGGGAGTTCATGTTCACCCGCTCCCTGCACGCCACCGCCGACCAGGCGGTGCAGCACCGGATCCTCGACCGGGTCGCGCGCCTGGTGGACGCGGGCGTCCTGACCACCACCGCCACCCGCGACCTCGGCCCCGTCAACGCCGCCAACCTCCGGGCGGCCCACCGACTCCAGGAGTCCGGTGCGGCGATCGGCAAGACGACCCTGACCGGGTTCTGAGCCGATGTCCCGGCCGACGGTCCGGTGAAGGTCTGCCAAGCTGCTTCGGTGTTCGAATTTCGTCTCTGGCTTGCCGCACTCCCGGGACCCGTACCCGAGGCCGAAGCCCGCAGCTACTGGAACCTGAAGGATCTCCCCACCCCGAACCTCGACGGAGCCCTGAGGCGCGCCAACTACGTCTACGTCGGTGCCTGGCACGAGGGCCATCTGTCGGACGAGCCGCAGTCCGGCCGCTGCCCCGCGGTCAGGATCTCCACCTGGTTGTTCCACCGCGGGACCATCGACCGCTACCAGGCGCCGCTTCTCGACGCCCGGTTGAGGGACGAACTCATCAGGATCCACCAACCCCGCCCGGGTGACCTGCCGGCGGAGTCCACCGATGCGGAGACGATCGCCGCGTTCCTCACGGCGCACCTCGGCCGGCACCTGCTGCCCGAGGAGGAACCACCGGCCACGGCATGACACGCCGGACGGGCCGACCTCCCGCTCCGGCCTGCGGGGCGAGGCCTCTTCGCTGGGGTGCGGTTGTTGCCACTCGACACCACCCAGGGGATCCGGCCCGCCCTGTTGCAGCGGGGCGGGCCAGGTGCGGCACCCGCCGTACCGAAGCGCGCACCAGCACCACCGGGCCGTGGGGCCGGCTGCCGGTCAGTCGGCCTGCCGGTCCGACGGCACGTCTGCCGGCCGGTCCGTCACGACCGGCAGGAGGCCGCGCTCGCCGAACACCTTCTTGGCGACGAAGGTCGCGTTCAGCGCCTTCGGGAACCCGCAGTAGACGGCGGAGTGCAGCAGCGCCTCGACGATCTCCTGCGGCGTCAGCCCGACGTTCAGCGAGGCGTTGACGTGGACCTCCAACTGCGGCTCGCACCCGCCGAGCGCGGTGAGCATGCCCAGGGTGACCAACTGCCGCTCGCGCGGCGCCAGCCCGGGACGGCTGTAGATCTCCCCGAACCCCCAGGCGACCACCTGGTGCCCGAGCTCGGGGCTCACCTCGCCCAGCGACTCCACCACCCGCCGCCCGGCCTCGCCGTCGATCCGGTCGAGCACCTCGGACCCGTGCGCGAAACGCTCCCGGCGGACCTCGGCCTCACTCGCGGACATGCTCATCTGCGCTGCTCCTCTCCCGTTTCCCGGCCGCCGACCACGGCGGCGGCGACCACGGAAGGAACCGTAGAACTTGGAGCGCACTCCAACTCAAGTCCGCCACGCGACTCCACCTCCACAGGAAGATTTGCGGCCCGGACCCCCTGAAATGGCATCACCCCGCCCTACCCGGGCCGAAAGATTTCCTGCGGACCACGCACCCGATCGGACGGGGCCCGCACTGCGCCGGGGTAGCGTTGTCCGTCCGTTCCCGGGTTTTCGCGAGATGGAGCAGCCGTGTCCTCGAACGTCTTCCGCAGCGGCATCGGACAGCTGCTCCCCGATCAGGGGCCCGATGGGCTGAGGGTCTGGAGCGTGGCCCGGGCGCCGAGGAGCACGCTGTACGGCGCCCCCGTCGAGACCACCATCCTGCTCGAAGGCACCGACGACCTCGACCGGGCCGATCTTCCCCTGGTCGGCGAGGTGCTCGGCAGGGTCGACCACTACATCGGGACGGGGATCCGCTTCGTGCGCGAGCAGGTGGAGGCCGACCCGGCCTTCTTCGGCCTCACCGAAGCGCAGGCGCAGCCCTACCGCGGCCTGCCCGTCGCGGACTTCCCCCTGGACTGCCCGCAGCTCAACTTCTACCTCGACGAGTGGCACCTGCGTTTCGCCGAGGGGCGCCTGCCGATCTGCGACCCCTACGGCCTCGCGGTCGTGTTCGACGGCCAACGGCCGGTGAGAGTGGAGGACTTGAGCGACGCCACGGCCGTGGACGACGAAGGCGCCGACGGCTCGCGGCGACAGGGAGCCTGAGCAGCCCCCTGGGGCCCGCGTGGGGCGGGGAGCCGATCGGATCGGC
>NZ_JBIVVI010001096.1:0-3085 GCF_044757675.1 Kitasatospora sp. NPDC091257 | reverse complement strand
CCCTCGGTGTCTCCTGCTCCTCCCGGTGCGTCCTGCCGGGGTCCTAACCCTCCGGGCCCTCCAGCCACCGGCTCGTCGCGTCCCAGGCCGCCCGCAGCGCCTCCGGCCGGGCCAGCTCGTGGTGCCCGCACGGCAGGGCCGTCTGCACCACCGCGCCGGTGACGTACGGCTTCCACCGGACCCCGAGCGGCGTCCCGGCCGGCTTGCCCAGCAGCGCCGCCACGTGGATCAGGTCGCCCTGGAACGTCCCCGGAACGTGCGCCGTCGCGATCTCGACGTTGTTCGCCCGGACGCCCTCGGCCACGGCCAGCTCCTGGTCGGAGAGGTCGAGGCCGAAGCGCTCGCCGACCCGCAGGACGGCGTCGGTCCAGTCGACCTCCTCGATCCCGGGCTCGTCCACGCCCTGGTCCACGGTGACCGACGGGTAGGCGTCGAGCACGACCAGCGCGCCGACCTCCTCCCCGACGGCCTGCAGCTGCACCGCCATCTCCTGCGCGACGACACCGCCCAGCGACCAGCCCAGCAGGTGGTACGGGCCGCTCGGCTGCACCGCCCGGACCTGCTCGACGTAGTCCGCCGCCATCTCCTTGACCGAACCCGGCAACGCGCCCGGCTCGCTCAGACCGCGCGCCTGGAGGCCGTACAGCGGCCATTCCTCGGGCATGATCCCGGTCAGCGGGGCGTAGCACCAGCTGAGACCACCGGCCGGGTGCACTGTGAAGAACGGCGGCCGCTCGCCACCCGCGCGCAGCGGGAGCAGGACCTTGAGCCCCTCCGCGCCCGCCGGCCGGCGCAGCCCCCGGACCAGGGACTCGACCGTGGGGCCCTCGAAGAGGTTCCGGACCCCCACCGCGACCCCGAGCGTCGACCGCAGCCGGTCGACCAGTGTCACCGCCAGCAGCGAATGCCCGCCCAGCTCGAAGAAGTTGTCGTCGATGCCGACCTGGGGCAGGCCCAGGACCTCGGCGAACACCTCGCAGACCAGCCGCTCGTCCGCCGTGCGCGGCGCCCGGTAGGACGACTCCAGCAGCTCCGTCCGGTCCGGCGCCGGCAGCGCACGGCGGTCCAGCTTGCCGTTGACCGTCAGCGGCAGCGCGTCCAGCACCGTGATCGCGGACGGGACCATGTACTCCGGCAGCACCCCGCCCAGCCCGGCCCGGACCTCGGCGACGTCCACCTCCGCGGCCACGGCCGCGTCCACGGCCGGGACGACGTAGGCGGCGATGCGCCGGTCACCGGGGACGTCCTCACGGACGATCACGGTGGCCTGCGCGATCCCGGGCCAGCCGAGCAGGGCGGCCTCGATCTCGCCGAGCTCGATGCGGTGGCCGCGGATCTTCACCTGGTCGTCGGTGCGGCCCAGGTACTCCAGCGTCCCGTCCTCGCGCCAGCGCGCCAGGTCACCGGTGCGGTACATCCGCTCCCCGGCCGAACCGAACGGGCAGGCCACGAACCGCTCCGCCGTCAGACCCCGGCGGCCCAGGTAGCCGCGCGCCAGGCCGGCACCCGCCACGTACATCTCACCGGGCACCCCGACCGGAACCGGCGCGAGGAACCCGTCCAGCACGAACACCCGGGTGTCGACCACCGGCGAACCGATCGACACCTCGCCCGCCGACGGATCGCACGGCCACATCGTGGCGTCCACCGTCGTCTCGGTCGGGCCGTACGAGTTGAACACCCGGTGGTCGCGCATCCAGCGGGCCATCACGTCCGGCGGACAGGCCTCACCGGCGGTCACCAGGACGACGTCGTCGGCGATCGACCGCTCGTCCAGCGTCGCCAGGACGGCCGGCGGCAACGTCACATGGGTGACCCGCTGCTCCGCCAGGAAGTGCGGCAGGGCCTCGCCCAGGCGGCGGTCCTGCGGGATCACCACCAGGGCCGCGCCGGTCAGCAGGGCCATGAACCACTCCCAGCCGAAGGTGTCGAAGCCCGCCGAGGCGAACTGCCCGACCCTCGACCCGGAGCCGACCCCCAGGTACCGCACCTGACCGGCCACCAGGCTCGCCACACCCGCGTGGGAGACCAGCACGCCCTTGGGGCGACCGGTCGACCCGGAGGTGTAGATCACGTACGCCGCGTCCGCGGTCCGCACCACGCGGTCCACCAGCGCGCCGCCGTCCAGGCCGGCCAGCTCCGCCACCGTCTCCGGCGCGTCCAGGACCAGCGCGCCGGAACCGGGCAGCACCGACGCCGTGCCCGCCGAGGCCAGCACCGTCACCGGCCTCGCGTCCTCCAGCATGTAGCCGATCCGGTCCGCCGGGTACGCCGGGTCGATCGGCATGTACGCACCGCCGGCCTTGACGACCGCCAGCAGCGCGACCATCAGCCCGACCCCGCGCTCCAAGCAGACGCCGACCACGGACTCCGCGCCCACGCCCCGCGACACCAGCAGCCTGGCCAGGCGGTTCGCCCGGGCGTCCAGCTCCCGGTAGGACACCTCGGCCCCGTCGGCGGCCACCGCGACCGCCTCCGGCAGCCGCGCCACCTGGGCCTCGAAGAGCTCGCCGACCGTCGCGGCCGGAACGTCGGAGGCGGTGTCGTTCCAGGCGGTCAGCAACCGGTCGCGCTGCCGGTCGCCGAGGACGGGAATCCGCTCCAGCGACGTACCGGCGTCCCGCTCCAGCGCGCCGACCATGTTCTCGACCGCCGTGTGCAACAGACCGCACACCACGTCCGGGTCGATCGGCGAACCCGCCTGCACCGAGAGCCGGAAGCCGGCACCGGTGTCGTCCACCGAGGCCGTGAGCGGGTAGTTGGTCCGCTCGTGCCCGTACAGCACCCGGATCCCGGCGAGACCGGTGCCCTCGCCCGTCGCGCCGGGGCTGTGGCGGTAGTTGAGGAGCGAGGTGAACAGCGGGCTCTGCGCCGGCAGACCGGTGGCCTGCTGGGCGAGGGTCAGCGGGGCGTGCTCGTGCCGCAGCAGCTCGCCCAACTGCACCTGCGCGGCCCGCAGTCCGGCGTCCAGCGCCCGGGTCGCGTCGATCCGGATCGGCAGGGTGTTGATGTACAGACCCGGCGTCCGGTGCGCGGTGCCTCCCGCGTCCATCCGGCCCAGGAACACCGTGCCGAACACGGGGTG
>NZ_JBIVVI010001095.1:0-3094 GCF_044757675.1 Kitasatospora sp. NPDC091257 | reverse complement strand
GGCCTGGACCGGTGGCCGGGCGGCGGTCCACGTGGGCGACGTCGCGGACTTCAACGCGCAGTTCTTCGCACCCGGCATGAACGAGGCCCAGCGCCTGCGTCGGCTGCGGCAGGCGCACCACTACGCCTGCCTGGCCGTCTGCTACAGCCCCGAACCGGCCCTGCTGGTCCTGCCCGCCGAGGTCGCCCCTGAGTGGACCGACTGGCTGGCCCGGGAGTTGGCCTGGGGCCCGGTCGAGGTGCACAGCGGTGTGGCGCCGGACCGGACGGTGGCCGAGGCGCTCGCCGCCCGCCCCGCCCTGGCCGCCCGGATCGCCGACTCCGGCCGCCCGGTGGTGAGTTGGGGGCGGAATGCCGCGCATGGCGAGGGGCCCGAGCTGGCCGCCGTGCGCCGCTACGAGTCCAAGGCCGCCGCGCACGACCTGTTCGCCGCCCTCGCCCCCGGGCACCCCGGCATCCGGCTGCCGCGCCAGGAACGTCCGGAGGGCCGCCGCCGGGCCGCCCGTCGGCTCACCGCCCGCGCCGTCCGGGGACAGACCACCGTACTGAAGAGCCCGTACGGCGTCGGCGGCTACGGCACCGTGGTGGTGGAGCCCGCCGAACTGTTCGCGGCGGGCGGCGGCAGGGCGCTGCTGCGGCACCTGGTGCGTACCGAAGTCCTGCCCCCCGAAGGCGCGTTGCTGCTGGAGGAGTACGTCGACCCGGGCCCGGCGGCCCGGCTGCGCGACCTCACCTACGACGCCCTGGTCGGACCGGACGGCACCGTCCACCCGGTCGGCGCCGGTGCCATGGACGTGGCCGGCACCCGCTACCAGGGCGTCACCGTCGGCCCCGGCACGGTGCCGCACGCCGCCGCCGACACCGCCCGCCGGTTCGCCCTGGCGGTGGGGGAGCGGCTGGCCGCCGAGGGCTATCGCGGCTGGTACGACGTCGACTTCGTCACCGACCGGGAGCGCCGGCTCGCCCCCACCGAGATCAACCTGCGGCTCACCGGTCCGGCCGTCGCCTTCGTGCTGGCCGCCCGCCTCGACCGGGTGCGCGGCCCCGGCCACCTGGTGCGCACCCTGGACGGGATGCCGCTCGGCGCCCGGCTCGCCCCGGCCGCGCTGCACGACCACCTGGAACGACTGCGCCCGCGCTGCGCCCGGCTCGGCGTCACCCTGCTGCCGCTGATCCCGACCGCCTGCCACGACCCGGAGCCCGTCGTCGGCCTCGCCCTCGCCGGGCCGGACGCCGAGGCACTGGACGCGGCCGAGGCGCTGGTCGAGGCCGCGAACCGGGGGCTGACCGGGATGTTCGAGGCGCTCAGGTGATGTTCGAGGCGCTCAGGTATGCCGGCCCTTCCTTTCGCCCCCTCCGGCCGGAGGCTGCCAGAGCATGAACCGGATCAGCACCATCGCCGCGAGCATCAGCGAGACGTTGAACGCGAACACCATCACGGTCTCGCGCGGCCAGTCCGTGGCCTTGGTGAGCCGGTACAGGTTGTCCTGCGGCCACCAGTTGACCAGCAGCCAGGTGATCGCCAGGTGGGCCAGCGCCGAGAGCCGGACCGGCCTGCCCTGCCGCAGGACGGCCTCGAAGCCGGCACCGAACCAGACGAGCCCGGCGCCGAACGCCAGGTTCTCGCACAGATAGAGCAGCCGGAACCAGCCGCTGTACGGGGAGGGGACGCCGGTGAGATCGGTCGAGCCGGGGAAGAGCACATCGGTCATCGCCCACGCGCTCGCGGCGAAGATCAGCACGCAGAAGACCGCGCCGCAGCCGCTCCCGAAGTCCGAGTTCCCGGAACCGCCGCCCGCCTTGCCGCCGCTCCGGACGCCGCCCCCGGTCTTGCCGCCGTTCCGGCCGCCACCGGCCTTGGCGGAGCGCCGGGCGGCGTGTCCCGGCGGGGCCGGCAGCGGCAGGGCCGCGCGGTTCAGCTTGCCGGCCCGGGTACGGGGCAGTTCGGGTACCGGGACGACGGCGGCGGGCACCGACTGGCCCCTGAGCGCGGTCCTCAGGTACTGGGAGAGCGACCAGCCGTCGGCGCCGTCCGTACCCGGCTCGGTCACCGCGTAGCCGACCAGCTGCGGTTTGCCCGGCACCGTCTCCACCTCGACGACGGCCGCCTCCCGCACCGCCGGGTGCCCGCGCAGCACGCCCTCCGCGCGGACCGCCGCCCGGACCCGCGCCAGCACGCTTGTCGGCCGTCTCGTGCCGAGCGGTCCGACCACGGCCGCGGCCCGGGCGGTGAACTCCAGCACGCCGTCCGCGCGCAGCACCCCGAGGTCGCCGGTCAGCAGCACCCGGCCGTCCGGGTCGAAGTCCGCCCGGATGAAGCGGCGGGCGGTGTCCGTGGGCCGGTTGAGGTAGCCGCGGGTCAGGCCGGCGCCGGCGATCGCGATCTCGCCCGTCATGCCCTGCTTGGCGGGGGTGCGGTTCGGGCCGAGCACGTACACCCGGGTGCCGGGAAAGGGCCGGCCGACCAGCGAGACCCGTTCGGCGCCCTCGGCGGCGGCGGTGCCCCGCGCGTCGAAGTAGGTGCTGTCCACGGTGGCCTCGGCCAGCCCGTAGACGTTCAGCACCCGGGTGCCCGCGCCGAGCAGGCGTTGCAGGCCCAACTGCTCGTCCAGGTACCATTTCTCGGCGCCGACGGTGAGCAGCCGTACCCCGGGCAGGCCCGCGCCGGCCCCCGCGCCGCCGGCCTCGGCCAGCAGGGCGGTCAGCCGGCGCGCGGTGCGGACGTTCAGCTCCAGGACGGTGATCCGCTCCGCGGCCACCAGGGCGGGCAGTGCCCCGAGGTCGGCGGCGCGGTCCAGGGTGAGGTTGAACGGGGTGACCACCAGGGTGGCGCCGGTACAGAGCGCACGCACCCAGTCGGCGGTGAAGACGTCGAACTCCAGGCTCGCCGTCTGCAGGATCCGGTCCTCGGCGGTCAGCTCGTACACCTCACGCCAGCCCTCGTACGCGGCCAGCAGGTTGCGGTGCTCGACCAGCGCGCCGACGGGCAGGCCGGTGGAACCGGAGGTGTAGAAGACGCAGGCGAGGTCCCCGGGGCCGGTCTCGGGCGGCGCGAACGGGGCCGTCGCGGGGGCGGCCGTGTCGACGCAGACCAG
>NZ_JBIVVI010001094.1:0-3098 GCF_044757675.1 Kitasatospora sp. NPDC091257 | reverse complement strand
CCTACCGGGGCACGGTCACCTCCCGGTTCCTGCACACCACGGAGAAGATCCTGGCCGCCGCCCGCAAGGCCTGACGGCCCGTACGGCGCCCCGGAACGGGCCGGGCGGCACGGCCGGAGCACCCCGCCCGGGCGGCCCGGAACACGCGGAACCGCCCGGCCGGAAAGGGCGTCTGGACTGCCGTGACGTACGAACCCCGCGCCCGTGCACGGCGTGATCTGGACAGCCCGAGTCGGCCGCGCCGACAATTTGGCCATGACGACTCCTGAGCTCCCCACCGGCGCGGCCGGTCCGACCGGCGCGGTCCGACCCTCCGACGCCGAGCGGGACCAGGCGCTCGGGGTGCTGCGGGACGGCGCGGGCAGCGGGCGGCTCTCGCACGACACCTTCCTCGGCCGGATGGACATCGTCCTGCAGGCCACCAGCCGCGGCGAGTTGGACGCGGCGGTGGCCGGGCTGCCCACCGGCGGGCCGGTCGAGCGCTTCGTGCTGCGCACGGTCGGGCGGGCGTCCGCCTTCGGCGACCGGCTGGGCCGGGCCTGGCGCACCGAGCGGCTGCCGGGGCTGAGCCTGCCGCAGGCCGGGGCCGGGCAGTTGACGATCGGCCGGATCCCCGGTTCGGGACTGCGGCTGCACGACGCCTCGGTGTCCCGGCGCCACGCCGAACTGCGGCACGAGCAGGGCGGCTGGGTGCTGTACGACCTCGGCTCGACCAACGGCACCCATGTGAACGGGCGCCGGATAGCGGGCGGCGTACCGGTCCGCCCGGGCGACCAGGTGCGGTTCGGGAACCTGGAGTTCCGGCTCGCCGCGTTCTGACCGGCGTTCCGCGCCCGCGCTCCGGATCAGTGCGGGAACTGCCGGGGCGGCCGCCGGCGGGGCAGCTCGTCCTGGAACTCGGCGATCACGGTGGCGATCTGGCGGGTCAGCACGGTGTGCTCCAGCCGGTCCAGGTACCGGTTCCCGGCGGCCAGCGCCTCGACCGTGACGCCGAAGTAGAGCGTCATCAGCGGATTGACGAAGAGCTGCTCGTCCTTGGTGCGCTCGGTGAAGCGGACGTCGCCGAACTCGCCGCGCAGCGCCGCCGCCACCGAGCCGTTGACGATGCTGGGGTGGTCCGGGAAGGCGGCCCTGGCGTGCTCGACGGCGTCCAGGTAGAGCACGCCCTCCCGGCTGTCGCGCGGGATGGAGAAGGCGCCGAGGTAGCCGCCGGCCCGGTCGATCGCGGCGAGGTTCTCCAGCACCAGGGAGTGGTTGACGCCGTGGTAGGCGTCGATACCGAAGCCGAGGCAGGCGACCAGCCGCTCGGGCACCTCGGACAGGCCGGCCACCGCGCCCAGGCTCGCCATGTCCTCCTCGGGGGTGCCGAGTCCGGCCTCGTCGCCGCGCATCAGGATGTCGGTGCCGCCGTCGACCAGCAGGATCGCGTCCACGCCCAGGCGGGCGACCAGCGCGCGGTAGGCCTCGCGCAGCGGCTGCACGCCCACCGTCGGGAAGGCCCACACGGTGTCGGGCATGCCGTGCCGGTTCAGCCAGCGGGCCAGGGTGCGCTCCGGGAAGTAGCCCTCGGGGGCGGCGGTGTCCGGCCCGATCCGGGCCACGTCGGGCTCCGCCCAGACGTCGAGGGGCAGGCCGTAGAGGTGGGTGAAGGAGAGGTTGGCCAAGTGCACCTCCTTGCCCGCGGCCCGCAGGGCGAGGGCGATCGGCAGCCCCGCGTACACGTCGAAGCCGCCGCCGGCTCCGGCGATCAGGATGCGCTCGGCGGCCAGCAGCCGGGCGATCAGCGGTGGTTGCAGCAGAGAAGTCACCGGCGGACGGTAGCAGGGCGGTATCGGGACGGCGGCGCCGGAGGCCCGGGCGTCGCACCGGAGGCCCGGGCGTTGTCGGCGGCGGGTGCGAGGATGCGGGCATGACCGAGGAGACGGTTCCCACCCCCGACGTGCTGCGCGAAGCCCAGGAGCGGGCCCGCGAGTTGATCCGGTGCGGCTTCCAGGAGCCGGACGAGATGGCCGAGTCCCTGGTCGAGCACCTCGACGACCGGGGGCTGACGCAGGAGGAGGCGGAGCGGATCCTCGCCCCGCTGTGGACCGAGCGACTGGCCGAGCAGGCGGCCTGGCCGGAGACCACCGACGTGGACCGGCTGGCGGACGCCTTCGACGCGCTGGAGGACCGGGGCATCGTCGCGGCGATGGACTTCACCTGCTGCGCGGGCTGCGGCTACGCGGAGATCGGCGGCGAGGCCGGGACGGACTCGGTCGGCTTCGTCTTCTTCCATCAGCAGGACACCGAGGCGGCGGCCGCCGGGCGGGGGCTGATGCTGCGCTACGGCGGGTTCCGCGCCGGGGAGGAGACGGCCGAGGTGTCGGAGCGCCGGACGGTGGAGGTCGGGCGGGCGGTGGTCGCCGCACTGGAGGCGGTCGGGCTTCCGGCGGAATGGGACGGCTCGCCGCACACGGCGATCCGGGTCGCCCCGATGGAGTGGCTCAACCGCCTGCCGGGGTAGGCGCCGGGGAGCGCTTCGTCGTGGCGGGGCGCTTCGTCGTGGCCGGGCGCTTCGTCGTGCCCGGGGCGGTCAGTCCCGCTCGATGTGCACTTCGGCGTAGTGGTCGTCCTTGTTGGTCTTGCGCAGGGTGATCCTGACGCCGCCGACGGAGGTCTCGGAGTCCTTGGTGGCGGTCTTCCTGTCGTCACCGACGGTCACCTCGGCCGAGTTGTCGCCGATGTGGCCGACGGTCATCCTCATCGGGTTGTCGCCGCCGAAGACCTTGACGGTCTTGGTGCCGTCGGCCTTGTCGGTCTTGATGCCGACGGTGCACTTGTGGTCGTCCAGGCAGAGGGCCACGCCGCCCTCGCAGGCGGTCAGTCCGGCGCCGAGCACCAGGACGGCGCCGGCGACGAGGAACGCGGGGCCGCGTCGGAGGCGGGTCCCGGGGCGGGTGCGGTGCGGGCCGGGTGTGCTGCGCGCTGTGGTCATGCGGTCGACGGTAGTGCGGCGGGCACGGCCCGCCATCAGCCGTCGGCGTGACGCCTTCCCTGGTGCGGCCCGGAGCGGCCGGGGCGGCCCGACCCCGAGAGCGATGGGTCGAATCCCCTAGGGG
>NZ_JBIVVI010001093.1:0-3099 GCF_044757675.1 Kitasatospora sp. NPDC091257 | reverse complement strand
AGTTGCGCTCGCGTCACACACCATGGTCTACCGGATCAGGACCCGCCGCGAAGGTGAATCACACAGATTGATCACGACCGAATACGCGCCCTAGCGCGGGCGGCCCTCCAGGTCGGCCAGGGTCGCGTGCAGCCAGGCGAGTTCGGCCTCGGTGGTGGCGCGGGCGACCAGCAGCAGGCCGCGCCGGAACGGGTCGGCGAACTCCTCGGCGCCCACCGGGCGGTCGCCCTCGTAGAAGAAGCTGGCCGGTTCGGCGAGGAAGGCCAGTCGGCGGCGCAGTACGGCCGCCTGGTCGGCGGGGTCGGCGAGGTGCCGCAGGAAGGCGAGCAGGGTGAACCAGCGGTTCTCGTCGCTGACGTCGAGCGGCTCGGGCTCGCGCAGCCGGTCGAGCAGCGCGGTGCGGCCGGCCTCGGTGAGGTGCAGGGTGTGCCGGGGCGCGGCGGCGCTGCCCGGCTCGGTCTCGCGGACCAGCAGGCCGTCGGTCTCCAGGCGTTTGATCGCGGGGTAGAGCGTGCCGTCGCTGATCGGGCGGACGTGGCCGGTGAGCGCGGCGAGGTGGCGGCGCAGCTCGTAGCCGTGCAGGGGGCGGTCGTACAGGAACCCGAGGATGGCGAGCTTCAGCATGGGGCCACTCTCTCAGATCCTTCCCTCGGGGCATGGGTATCTCACTATCGCTATACCTCGACTTCGATGTATGGTCCTGATCGTCCGCCGGAGTCCCCGGAACCGGGAGCCGGCACACCCAGGAGAAGGAGCGAGTGAGCATGCGCGAGGCCCCCGTCACCCCGAACGGCGACCGGATCCGCTGGGTCGAGCTGCCCGGCGCCGAGCCGGCCCGGCTCTACCTGCACGGGCTCGGCGCCACCTCGCCGGCCTACTTCGCGGCCGCCGCCACCCACCCGCTGCTCGCCGGGCGGCGCTCGCTGCTGCTGGACCTGCTCGGCTTCGGCCTCAGCGACCGGCCGACGGACTTCGGCTACACCCTGGAGGAGCACGCGGACGCGGTCGCGGCGGCCGTCGCGGCCGCCGGGACGGCCCGGGTCGAGGTGATCGGCCACAGCATGGGCGGGGCGGTCGCGATCGTCCTCGCCCAGCGGCACCCGCACCTGGTCGAACGGCTGCTCCTGGTGGACGCCAACCTGGACCGGGTCGACCCCGACCGGCGCCACCCCGGCAGCAGCGGCATCGCGGCCTACGCAGAGGAGGAGTTCCTGGCCGGCGGCCGGGACGAAGTCGCCGAGCGGGTCGGCCCGTTCTGGTGGTCCACCATGCGGCTGGCCGGCCCGGAGGCGCTGCACCGCAGCGCCCGCTACCTCGCCCGGGCGACCGAACCGACCATGCGCGAGCTGCTGCTCGGCCTCGACCTCCCGCGCACCTTCCTCCACCCGGCGGCGGACGGCGAGCCGGCGGGTGCCGGGACCCTCCGCGCGGCGGGCGTACGGGTGGTCGCGGTGCCGGACTGCGGGCACAACATCATGCTCGACAACCCGGACGGCTTCGCGGACGCCGCGGCGCGGGCGCTCGGGCAGGGGTGAACGGGGGAGGCGCCGGCCGCCGCCCGTCGTAGGCTGGGGCGGACCGTCCGAGAGGAGCCCGCCCGATGTCCGTCCAGGTCCCGCCCGCGCTGGCCGCGTCCCTGGAGGGCTTCCTCGGCGCCGAGGGGCGCGCCTGGGTGGCCCGACTGCCCACCCTGGCCGGCGAGTTGCTCGACCGCTGGGAGCTGAGCCCGGACGGGCCGGTCGCGCACGGCGTGGTCGGGCTGGTGCTCCCGGTGCTGCGCGCCGACGGGATGCCGGCCGTGCTCAAGCTCCAGCCCGTGGACGAGGAGACGGTGGGCGAACCGCTCGCCCTGCGGGCCTGGGACGGCCGCGGCGCCGTGCGGCTGCTCGACCACGAACCGGCCACCGGCTCCCTGCTGCTGGAGCGGCTGGACCCCGGGCGCTCATTGCTCGACCTGCCCGACGACCTCGCGGCGCTGCGCGTGATCGCCGAGCTGCTCAGGGAATTGACGAAGAGTCAGGCGCCGTCCGGACTGCGGACCCTGGCGGGTGCGGCGAGCGACCTGCTCGACCGGGCCCCGGCGGCCGTCGCGGCCCTCGCCGACCCGGTGGAGCGGCGCCTGCTCGCCGACTGCGCGGCCGCCCTGTGCGAGGTCCGCGCCGACCCCGGCGACCGGCTGCTGCACTGGGACCTGCACTACGGCAATGTGCTGGCCCCGCTCCCGGGCAGCGGCCGGGAGCCCTGGCTGGCCATCGACCCCAAGCCGCTGGCCGGCCACCCCGGCTTCGAGCTGCTCCCGGCGCTGCGCAACCGCTGGGAGGACGTGGTGGCCACCGGGGATGCAACCCGGGCGCTGCGGCGGCGCTTCGACCTGTTGACGGAGGTGCTGGAGCTGGACCGCGAGGTGGCGGCGGCCTGGACGCTCGCCCGGGTGCTGCAGAACGCGGTCTGGGTGGCCGAGGAGGGCGGGGCGGAGCTGGACCCGGCCCAACGTGCCGTCGCCGAGGTGCTGTTGGGGCGCTGACCCGGGAGCCCGCGCGGCTTTCCGCGCCTGCGAGGTACTGCTGCTCGGTGCTTCCGCTCGGTGCTTCCGCTCAGTGCTCGCGCAGGGGCGCGAAGCGCACCGGTGTCCCCGGCCTGGCCTGTGCGGCGGCCGCGAGGTCGCCGGCCGGCACGACGCCGATCACCGGGTAGCCGCCGGTGGTCGGGTGGTCGGCCAGGAACACCACCGGCTGCCCGTCCGGCGGAATCTGAACGGCGCCCAACACCATGCCCTCGCTGGGCAGTTCGCCGTCCCTGGCGCGGGCGACCGGCGGGCCCTCGGTGCGCAGCCCGACCCGGTTGCCGGTCGGGGAGACCAGGTACCGGTCGCGGCCGAGACGGGCCACCGCCTCCGGGTCGAACCAGTCCGCGCGCGGTCCGAGCCGCAGCCGCAGCACCAGCTCGGCCGGGGGACCGGGCAGCGGCACCAGCTCGGGCCTGGCCCGGTACGGCGGCGGGGCGCCCACCGGCAGCCGGTCCCCGGCGGCCAGCGGGGCCGGCCCGAGCCCGGAGAGCAGGTCCGCCGAGCGGCTGCCGAGCACCGGCGGGACGGCGATC
>NZ_JBIVVI010001092.1:0-3099 GCF_044757675.1 Kitasatospora sp. NPDC091257 | reverse complement strand
CCCGTAGCCGTACCCGCCCTCGGCGAGGGCCGGGTAGAAGCCGTCCAGCGCCAGTGGTTCGGCGCCCGGCGGCGGCCAGGCCGCGAGGTCGTACTCCTGCGCCGCGAGGTCGTGTTCCCGCGCCGCACCCTCGGCGCCCAGGACGCCGGTCGCGTGACGCACCCACGGCGCCTCGCCCTCGTCCGGCCGGGCGTGGATCTCCACCCGGCGGTCGCCGTTCTCCTCCGGGGCGGCCACCCGCACCTGGACCTGCACCCCGCCGGTGGCCGGCAGGGGCAGCGCGGACTGCACCAGCAGCTCGCGCAGGATCGTCGAGCCGACCTGCTCCCCGGCCCGCAGCGCCATCTCCACGAACGCCGTCCCGGGCACCAGCACCCGGCCGAGGACGGCGTGGTCCGCCAGCCAGGGTTGGGTGGCGAGCGACAGCCTTCCGGTCAGCAGCACCTCGTCCCCGCCGGCCAGCGCGACCGTCGCGCCGAGCAGCGGATGGTCCGCCGCGCTCTGGCCGACGCCGCCCACGCCGCCCACGCCGGTGGCCGGCTCCAGCCAGAACCTGGTCCGCTGGAAGGCGTAGGTCGGCAGCGGCACCCGGCGTCCGGCCGGCAGCACGGCCGGCCAGTCGACCTCGACGCCGGCCGCCCAGAGCCGGCCGAGCGCGCGCAGCGCCGTCCCGGCCTCCTCGGGTTCGCCGCGGCGCAGCGCCGGGACGAACACGCCCTCGGTGACGGACTGCTGGGCCATGCCGCACAGCACGCCGTCCGGGCCGAGCTCCAGGTGGCGGGTGACGCCCCGGCCGGCCAGGTGCGCGATGCCGTCGGCGAACCGGACGGTGCCGCGCACATGGCGGGCCCAGTACCCGGGCGTCCGGATCTCCCCGGGGTCGACCACCGCGCCGGTCAGGTTGGAGACGATCGGGATCCGCGGCTCGGCGAAGGTCAACCCGGCCAGCACCTCGGTGAATTCGGCCAGCATCGGCTCCATCAGGGCCGAGTGGAAGGCGTGCGAGACGGTCAGCCGGCTCGTCCGGCGGCCCTCGGCCGCCCAGCGCCCGGCGAACTCCTCGACCACCTCCGTCGGACCCGAAACCACCACCGAGGTCGGGCCGTTGACGGCGGCGACGTCCAGCCGGTCACCGATCTCCGAACGCACCTCGGCCTCGGTGGCCTGCACGGCGAGCATCGCGCCGCCCTCGGGCAGCGCCTGCATCAGCCGGCCGCGCGCGGCCACCAGGGCGCAGGCGTCGGCGAGGGAGAACACGCCCGCCGCATGGGCGGCGGCCACCTCGCCGATCGAGTGGCCCAGCAGGAAGTCCGGGACCAGGCCGCAGGACTCCGCCCAGCGGTACAGGGCGACCTCGACGGCGAACAGGCCGGCCTGCGCCCACATCGTCCGGTCCAGGTCGACGCCCTCGAAGACCACGTCCTTGACCGGCCGGTCGAGCCACCGGTCCAGCTCCGCGCAGACCTCGTCGAACGCCGCCGCGAACGCCGGGGAGGCCTCGTACAGCCCCCGGCCCATCCCGGCCCGCTGCGCGCCCTGCCCGGTGAAGAGGAAGGCGAGTCGCCCGGGGCCGCCCGGGGCCGCCGGTTCCGCCTCCTCGGCCGCGAGCCGGTCGAGCTGGCGCAGCAGGTCCGCGCCGTCCCGTCCGACGGCGACGGCCCGGTGCTCCAGTTCGGCCCGGGTGGTGGCCAACGACCATGCCACGTCGGCCGGTTCGGGTGCGGGCGCCGCCGCGAGGTGGGCGCGCAGGGAGCGCGCCTGCTCACGCAGGGCGGCCTGGGTCCCACCGGAGAGCGGCCACACCACCGGGCCCTCGCCCATGGTCGTCGGCCCCGCCGGGCCGCGGCCCGCGCCGATCGGCTCCATCGGGCCGTGGCCCGTGGTGGTCGGCCCGGCCGGGCTCGGGGCGGACTCCAGGATGATGTGCGCGTTGGTGCCGCTGATGCCGAAGGAGGACACGCCCGCGCGGCGCGGCCGGTCGGCCTCGGGCCAGGGGCGCGGCTCGGTCAGCAGTTCGACCGCCCCGGCCGACCAGTCCACGTGGTGGGTCGGCTCGTCCACGTGCAGGGTGGCGGGCAGGACACCGCGGCGCATCGCCTGCACCATCTTGATGACGCCCGCCACGCCGGCCGCGGCCTGGGTGTGGCCGATGTTGGACTTGATCGAGCCCAGCCACAGCGGCCGGTCGGCCGGCCGGTCCTGGCCGTAGGTCGCCAGCAGCGCCTGGGCCTCGATCGGGTCGCCCAGGCTGGTGCCGGTGCCGTGCGCCTCGACCGCGTCCACCTCGGCGGCGAGCAGCCGGGAGTCGGCCAGCGCCTGCCGGATCACCCGCTGCTGGGACGGCCCGTTGGGGGCGGTGAGCCCGTTGGAGGCGCCGTCCTGGTTGACCGCGCTGCCGCGGATCACCGCGTGGATCTCACGGCCGTTGCGCAGCGCGTCGGAGAGCCGCTCCAGCACCAGCACCCCGACGCCCTCGGACCACGTGGTGCCGTCCGCCGCCGAGGCGAAGGGCTTGCACCGGCCGTCGGAGGCCAGTCCGCCCTGCCGGTCGAACTCGGCGAAGATGTTCGGACCGGCCAGGACGGCCACGCCGCCGGCCAGCGCCAGCTCGCACTCGCCCCGCCGCAGCGCCTGCGCCGCCAGGTGCATCGCCACCAGGGAGGAGGAGCACGCGGTGTCCACCGTGACGGCCGGGCCCTCCAGGCCGAAGGTGTACGCCACCCGGCCGGAGACCACGCTCATCGAGGTCCCGGTCAGCAGGTAGCCCTCCGCGCCGGGCGGGAGCTGGGCGCCCACACCGTAGGTCGAGGCGTACGCCCCGACGAACACGCCGGTCGGGGAGCCGCGCAGCTCCGGGGCGACCAGTCCGGCCGCCTCGAAGGCCTCCCAGGAGGCCTCCAGCAGGATGCGCTGCTGCGGGTCCATCACCAGGGCCTCGCGCGGCGAGATCCCGAACAGCTCGGCGTCGAAGCCCGCGACGTCGTCCAGGAAGCCGCCGCGCGGGGCGTAGGACGCGTCCCCGACCCGCCAGCCGCGGTCCGCCGGGAACGGGGTCACCCCGTCGAAGCCCTCGGCCAGCAGCCGCCACAGCTGCTCGGG
>NZ_JBIVVI010001091.1:0-3102 GCF_044757675.1 Kitasatospora sp. NPDC091257 | reverse complement strand
CACCCCCACTGAAGGGCCGCAACATGCGAAGTGCACCGGTGGTCAGGGCGATAGTCGCCCTGACCCTTGGTACCACCGCCGCCGCCTGGTCACCCGCCACGGCGACCGCCGCCTCCTCGACCACGACCACCGCCTGGTCCAACGGCGCGTTCTCCGTCGACACCGCGAGCCTCGTCCGCGAGGCGAACATCGTCCTGGGCAGCCCGAACACCGCGGCGACCCAGTCGATTCCGCTGGGCAACGGCACCCTCGGCGCCGCGGTCTGGGCCGCCAACGGCTTCACCGCCCAGCTCAACCGCGCCG
Organism: Kitasatospora sp. NPDC091257; assembly: GCF_044757675.1. Taxonomy (NCBI): domain Bacteria; kingdom Bacillati; phylum Actinomycetota; class Actinomycetes; order Kitasatosporales; family Streptomycetaceae; genus Kitasatospora; species Kitasatospora sp. NPDC091257. The sequence continues at coordinate 2,799 of NZ_JBIVVI010001091.1, read as the reverse complement.
ACACCCTGCCCGGCCGCAAGTCCCCCGGCTGGCTCCAGATCCCCGGCCTGTCACGGATCACGAGCGCAGCCGACTTCACCGCCACCGTCGACCCGTACGACGGCGTGCTGCGCGAGTCCGGCGGCGGGATGAGCGCGGCGATCCACGTCCGCGCCGACAAGGACGAGCTGGTCGTCGACGTGACCGGCGCCGATCCGAACACCGCCCAGTCCGCCACGGTCAACCTGTGGTCCGGGCGCACCCCGGCCGCAGCGGCCTCCGGCAGCATCGCGACACTCGCCGAGACCTGGGTCGACAACAACGCCACCACCGGATCCGGCCGGACCTTCGGCTCGTTGGCCGCACTCACCGCCGACGGGCGCGACGTCACCGCCACGGTCGCCGACGCACAGACCGTGCAGGTGAACCTCACCCCCAACGCCGACGGCAGCTTCCGCATCCTGGTCGGCAGCCCGAACTGGACCGGCGGCAACGCCGCCACCACCGCCGCCTCGCTGCTGGGTTCGGACGCGACCGCGAGCGCCGACGCCCTGCGGGCACCACACCTGGCCTGGTGGCACGACTACTGGGGCAAGCTCGGCCTGGTGAAGCTCTCCTCGGCGGACGGGACCGCCGCCTACCTGGAGAAACTGCGCACCCTGTACTACTTCTACACCGCCGAGGAGTCCCGCGGGCCGCTGCCCGGCTCCCAGGCCGGAGTCGCCGACCTCTTCAACTTCTCCCAGGACACCCAGAACTGGTACCCGGCCGGCTACTGGTTCTGGAACATCCGCGGACAGGTGGCCGCCAACATCGGCGCCGGCGCCTTCGACCTCAACACCGGCCTCTACAACCTCTACACCTCCAACCTGGCCGACATCCAGGCCTGGACCAGGACCCACATGGGCAACCGGCCCGGGATCTGCGTGCCGGAGACCATGCGCTTCAACGGCAACGGCTTCCAGAACGACGGCGACCCGTTCGGCGACGCCTCCTGCGACCAGGCACTGACCACCTGGAACGGTGCCACGGTCTCCACCGGCGCCGAAATCGGGCTCTGGGTCTGGCAGCAGTACCTGACCACCGGTGACAAGGCCTTCCTGACGGCGAACTACCCGCTCATGCAGCAGTCCGCCCAGTTCCTGCTGGCCTTCACCACGGTCGGCGCCGACGGGAAGCGGCACGCGGTGGCCAACGTCCACGAGAACCAGTGGAACGTGCAGGACCCGGTCAACATGATCGACGCGATGAAGGGCCTCTTCCCCGCCACGATCTCCGCCGCCAGGATCCTGAACGCCGACGCCTCACTGATCTCCCGACTGCACGCCGCGATCCCGCAGATCCCCGACTACCCGCGCACCGACGCCGCGACCCACCGGCAGAACCTCACTGCCTCCGCCGACGCCTCCGGCACCGACGTGCTCGGCCAGTCCTCGCAGCCCACCGCGACGGTCTACAACACCGAGAACGACGACCTGGAAGCCGTCTGGCCCTACGGCCTGATCGGCGACGACTCACCACTGCTGCCCGTGGCCCGGCGCACCTACAGCAGCCGGGTCAACGTCCAGCAGAACGACTGGAGCTTCGACGCCGTCCACGCCGCCCGCCTCGGCCTGCCCGACCGGGTCGCCGCCGACCTGACCGCCCTGACCCGGAAGTACCAGACCTATCCCACTGGCCTGGCCAACCTGTGGGGCCAGTCCGGCGGCACCGAGCCCTACATCGAGCAGGCCGCCAACGTCGCACTCGCGATCAACGAGGCCCTGGTCCAGGACTACGACGGCCTGCTGCGGATCGCCCCGGCCCTGCCACAGGGCTGGGACGCCGACGGCACCCAGTACATCCACGGCGGCAGCACCGTCTCCGTCCAGGTCCACGGCGGCGTCATCGGCACCGTCGGCATCCACGCCGGCTCCACCGGCACCATCAACATCCGCAACCCCTGGCCCGGCCAGAGCGTTTCGGTCGTCGACGGCACCGACAAGTCGACCCTCATCGTCCGCCCCACCAGGGCCGGACGGTTCACCATCCCGACCACGGCCGGCAAGTCCTACCTGGTCCAGCAGGTGTCGGTCCCGGTCTCCGGCATGACGTTCAGCCGGCTCTCCGGCACACCGGCGACAGCGGCCAGCCACCTGGGCACCGTCCAGATCGGCCTGGACAGGACCACCGGCACCGGCCACATCACCGGCATCAACGGCCTGTGCGTCGACGACTCCGGAGCCGGCACCGCCGACGGCAACCCGATCGTCGTCTGGGCCTGCAGCGGCACCGCCGCCAACCAGCAGTGGACCGTCGGCACCGACGGCACCCTGCGCACCCTCGGCAAATGCATGACCGCCCCCGGCACCAACCCCGGCAACAACACCCCCGTCCAGCTGTACGGCTGCGTGAGCGGCGCCGGAAACCAGGTCTGGCAGCCCCAGGCCGACGGCACCCTCAAGAACCCGCAGAGCAACAAGTGCCTGGACGACTCGGGCGCCGGCCCCGCCGGCACCGGGCTGATCCTGTGGGACTGCTCCGCCGCCGCCAACCAGATCTGGCGCCTGCCCTGATCCCGACCTGACGCACCGAGGCCCGGGTGCCGACCCATGGTGGTGGTCGGCACCGTCTTCGGCGAGGCGACGCCGGGTCGGCCCGGCCGGCAGTGGATCGGACCCGTCGTTGTTCAGGGGAGGGTGGCGAGGGTGTGCAGGGTGGCGAGGACCTCGGCCTCGACGACGGCCGTGGGGGTGTAGAGGGTCTCGTCGTGCCACAGGAGCGGATGCGCGGGGGCGTCGGGCAGGTGGTGGCCGAGGGAGGTGCGGGCGCGGGCGAGGG
>NZ_JBIVVI010001090.1:0-3106 GCF_044757675.1 Kitasatospora sp. NPDC091257 | reverse complement strand
GGGGACCGAGAGCATCGGACTCCGGTGCCTGGCAACCTTCGCACCAGGCGAAATGGCGACGGGGCGCTCCCCGGAGTGCGGACCGATAGGCAGCTCACAAGATGATGACGATTGAACAACCGCGGCCCTCCAGGTAACTTAGGGGAACCTTATTTAGGGTAGCCGCACCTCATGCATCACGCCCTGCTGGCCGCGGACACGGCCGGATACACCATGCCCCAGCTCTGGCGGGTCCTCACCAAGGCCGGCTACTTCATCGGCCTCAGCGGAGCCCTCGGCACCACCATCACGTACGCGACCACCGTGCGCCCGGCACTTCGTGCGCCGGAAACCAGCCGCCAGGACGCCGAGGCCCTGCGAAGCAGATCAGCGGCCTACCTCGCCTGGGCAGGGGTGGTGCTACTGGTCGCCGGCTACTTCCAGCTCGCCGCCCGTCTCGCCCGCGCCGGCAAGGGCATACCGTTCGGCGATGCCCTCGCCCCGGACCGGATCTGGGACTACCTCCACGCCCCGGCCGCGAAGGGCGCCTGGATCGCCCAAGGCAACGTCTACCTGGTCCAGAACGCGGTCCTGGCCGTGACGGCCGCAACGCTGATCGCCCTCTTCGTGCCCGCTGCCCGCCGCCACACGGACGCCATCGCCCTCACCACGCTGCCGCTCTCCCTCGCCGTCACCCTGATCGCGGCCGTCCCCGCCACCAAGCCCGCCGACCTCGACCGCTGGCTCGACCTCGCCTTCGACCAGACCCACATCATCTCCGGCGTCGTCTGGCTCGGTGGCCTCGCCCTCCTGGCCGCCCTCGCCGGCACCCGTGGCCGCCTCGGCGACGGCGCCGGTCTTCTCTGGGCCGACATGTGGCGCCGGTTCAGCCTCGTCGCCATGATCTGCGTCGGCGCCGTCACCGTCTCCGGCCTCTGGCTCAGCTGGAAGCACGTCGGTGCGATCTCCCAGCTGTGGACCACCGGCTACGGCATCGCCCTGCTCGTCAAGATCCTCCTGGTCGCCGGCCTCGTCGCCGCGGGCGCCGTCAACCAGTTCTGGCTGATGCCCCGCATCGCCCGGGCCCGCCGCGCCGACGACACTTCCTCCCTGCTCCACCTGACCCTGCGGCACTTCCCGAAGGTCGTCTGGGGCGAGGTCGTTCTCGGCGTCGCCGTCCTCGTGGTGATGCCCTTCATCGCCGGCTCCGCCCGCACCGAGGCCGGCAGCGCCAAGGCCGTCTCCTCCGGCAGCATCTTCGCCGCCGGCGCCGCCCTCGTCATCGCGCTGGCCGTCTCGCTCTACGCCACGGCCAGGGCTTCCGACGCCCTCTCCCACCGCCCGGTGGCAACGACCGCCTGAACAGAACGCCCACACCGAGCCGCACAAGCGGCCGGGGAGATGGGGCCGTGCGGGGCCCGCTCCGTTTGTCGAAGCCCGCGCCGATCCGGCGGGGGCTTCGACGACCTCCAACAGGCCCTGGCTCCAAGAGACATGACAACCGCCGTGCAGCAGCCGACCGCCCCCACGTCCGCGGCTGTCACTCCCTGGTTCCGGTCGCGGCCACACCGAAGGTGAGCGCGCCCGTCAGTAGCGCGCAGGCGAGTGCGAAGGCCGCCCACTGTCCGATGGAGTCGACCTGGTCGCCGAGCCCGAGCAACTGCCAGGCGGTGTCCCGCAGCGCCAACGAGACCGGCAGTGTCAACGCGCCTGCGATGGTCGCGATCCGGGCGGCCCGTCGCGTCCCCGATGCGGGAGGGGACGCGACGAACCGCAGGACGCTGTTGCAGATCATCACGAAGGCGAAGGTTCCGCCCGCGAAGACCGCGGCCTCCACGGTGAAGAGCAGTACCCCGGGCCAGCCCTCGCCGGAAGCCAGTCCCGTGGCAACCAGCAGGCCAGCGGAGACGGCGGCTGCGGCGGCGAGCAGGGTGAACCGGAGGCGCACGAAGCCGAGCACCGTGCCGCGGCCGATCAGCGCGGCGAGTGCGCGCCCCGCGCGGGAGCGGGGGCCGGCGAGCAGGTTCGCAAGGGGCACGAGGTCGTCCAGCCAGTCCCCGTCCGTGTCCTCGGCCCCGCGCACCGGCTTCGGTAGCCGTCGGATCGCCCGGAGGTGCAGCAGCAGGCTCCCGGCCGTCATCCCGGTGAGCGGCAGCAGGGACGCGATTGGTGTTGCGGTTGGTGAAGTCGTTCTGCGGGCCGCCGGAACCCGGGTCGAGGTAGGGCCTGTGTGATGCTGTGATCAATCTTCGGGTTCTGCCCCGCTCCGGGGCAGAACCCGGTAGGCCCGTTTGATCTGACGCGCAGGCAACTCACCGACGAGCAGTGGAGTTTGATCGAGCCCTACCTGCCGATCGGCAGGTTCGGGCCCTGCCCCGAACGGCTTCGTCGCGCCGGCCGGCAGGAGCATTTCGAGTCGAATCACGAGGCCCCGCCAGCCTCGTGGGCCGCTTTCCGTGAATGAGAAATCCCGCCGAATGACAGGGCAGGCGGCATCGCGGCCGCCGCTCGTCATTCCCTCCCCCTCTTTCCTTTCCTGCTGCCGCAGGCTGTGGAGAGGCTGTAATCCCGCAGGTGCACAGTGTCCAGACTCGGTGCTTCGGCAACTCCACCCGAATCATGGAATTGATATGAGAAAGCTTCTTGACCTGGGATTTTCGACTTACCCGAGAAGCCTCGGCCCGAATGAGGCGCAGGGTGTCCTTACTCGTCGGCGGCGGACGAGGAGGTCGTCTCCGCCACCCCGGAGTCCGTCGCCGGATTCATCCTCACCGGCGGCGGCGACACCTACGGGCGCCGCGTCGCCGTGGTCGGCAAGGGTGCACCGATCCCGGACGCCGAGAGCGGGGCCGTCATCAGGGGCGACGTGCCGTTGCCGCACCAGGCCGTCAACCACGAACTGCTGTCCCGCGGCCTGGTCCACCCGGCGTTCCGGAGGAATTCGACCAAGGGCCTGCACCGCATCATCGATGCCCTCGGCGACACGATCAAGCTGCGCCCCCGGATCGAGGACATCGTCCTCGTCGAGAAGTGAGCCGTAGGCGCCGCACCCGGGTCCGATGGGACTCGCCGAGGGCCACGGTCCCAGCCCGGGGCTTGCGAGCGGTACCGACCCGAGGGAGCGAGG
>NZ_JBIVVI010001089.1:0-3109 GCF_044757675.1 Kitasatospora sp. NPDC091257 | reverse complement strand
GAGTAGCGGTCCGGTAGGGCCGTGCCGGCCAGGCCCGGCCCTACCCGGCCGATCCGACCCGACCCGACCCGACCCGACCCGATCCGACCGGCTCGGCTCAGGCGGGCGGGGCGAAGCCGGTGTCGGTGGCGGGCTTGTCGAGGGACGGAGCCGTCGGGGCCGCCGGGGCCGGGGGCGAAGCAGGGGCGGCGGGCGGTACGGGCACCGGCGGTGCGGTGGGCGCGGTCGGGGCCACCGGTGCGGGCCGCTGCGCCGGCAGGCCGAGGACGCGGACGGGCCGTCCGTCGGCCGTGACCGTCGGCGCGGGGACCGGACCGGAGGCCGGACGGGGAGCGGGCACCTGGGCGGGTCCCCGTCCGGCCGCCCACAGCTGCTCCTGGGCCCGCATCCACTCCCGCCGCTGGCGCTCGGTGAGCACCGCGCCCAGGTACGCCGCCGGGTGCAGCCCCGGCGCGATCGGGTGGCCGATCCGGGCGGACAGGTCCTCGGCGAGCCGGGTGGACATCCGGAGCATCACCGCCGGATCCAACTGGCCGATCCGGCCGAGCAGCTGGCGGATGGCCAGCCAGAGCGGCTCGGGTACGGCGGACAGGTCCATCGCGACCAGCTCGTGGCCCATCGCCTGCAGCAGGTGCGGGTGGACCGGCGGCAGCGGGGAGGCGGAGCCGCCCGCGCCCGGGGTGCGCTCGCGGACGACCACCGTCCCGGCGAAGATGTCGCCCAGCCGCTTGCCGTCCGAGTGCACCACCGAGGTGATCACGGCGGGGGCGCCGGTCAGCACGATCATCTCGAAGAAGCCGACCAGCCCGCGCACCAGCGAGTGCCGGAACCGCACCGGCCCGCCGTCGGTGCGCACCACCCGCAGGCCGAGCGCGGCCTTGCCGAGCGAACGGCCGCGGGTGAGGGTCTCGACCATCACGGGCACGGCCACCAGGAAGAACACCATCAGGCCGATCATCGTGGCGGCCAGCGCCGCGCCGTCGAGCCCGATCAGGGCGAGGCTCAGCAGCAGCGTGAACACCAGCAGGGCCGCGAACTCCACCAGCAGGTCGATCACGATCGCCAGGGCCCTGCTCGGAAGCTTCGCCGTCCGGAGGCCGAGAACGACCGCCTCACCCGTCACCAGGTCGCTCAAGACACCTGTCCGTTCACGTTCTTGGAGCCCGTACGGCTCGCCCATGGAGATCCGCTCCTGGGAGTGCGGCAGTGCCGGGGGAGGGAATCACCCCGGATCGGCCCCCCTGACCCGCTCTCCGCAGTCTGATCCGCAGCCGCAAACATACGGGGCCCGGCAGGCGCACGGGAAGTGAGATCCCGGCGGCCGCGGCGGCGGCCGCTGCTGGCATGCTGGGCCGCACGTGTCCGCCCGGACCCGCCGCCCGCCCGGACGCACCCGCCCGCGCACGCACGTCCGCGCCCGCCGCCGATCATGGAGCCGCCGAAATGGACCTGGACGTCTTCGTCGCCACCCACCAGGGGGAGTGGGCCCGGCTGGACGCCCTCGCCCGCCGGCGCCGGCTCGGCGGGGAGGAGGCCGACGAGCTGGTCACGCTCTACCAGCGCGCCACCGGACACCTCGCCAAGGTCCAGGCCGCCGCGCCCGACCCGGCCCTGGTGAGCCGACTGACCGGGCTGGTCTCGCGCGCCCGCAGCGCGGTCACCGGCGCCCGGACCAACGGCTGGCAGGACGTCGCCCGCTACTACGCGGTGAGCTTCCCCGCCGCGCTCTACCGCGCGCGCCGCTGGTGGGTGCCGGTGGCGATCGTCTCCATGGCGGCCACCGCACTGCTCGCGTGGTGGATGGCCACCCACCCCGAGGTCCGCAACAGCCTGATCGCCCCCGAGCACCTCGACGAGCTGACCCGCCCCGGCGGCCAGTACGAGGCGTACTACTCGGACCGGCCGGCCAGCTCCTTCGCGGCACAGGTGTGGACGAACAACGCCTGGATCGCCGTGCAGTGCCTGCTGTTCGGGATCGCGCTGGGCGTTCCGGTGCTCTACGTGATGTGGACCAACGTGGTGAACCTCGGCATCGGCGTCGGACTGATGGCCTCCGCCGGGCGCCTCGACGTCTTCCTCGGCCTGCTCATTCCGCACGGCCTGCTGGAGCTGACCGCGGTCTTCGTGGCCGGCGGCCTCGGGCTGCGCCTCGGCTGGACCGTGATCGACCCCGGCCCGCGCACCCGCTCGGTGGCGCTGGCCGAACAGGGCCGCGCGATCATCGGCATGTCGATCGGCCTGGCGACGGTCCTGGCCGTCTCCGGTGTCCTGGAAGCCTTCGTGACCCCGTCCGGCCTGCCGACCTGGGCCCGCATCTCCATCGGCGTGCTGGCCGAGGCGGCCTTCCTCCTCTACGCCCTGGTGCTGGGCCGAAGGGCCGCCGAGGGCGGGGAGTTCGGCGATCTGGAGGCGGCCGACCGAGCGGACCTCCAGCCGGTCGCCGCCTGAGTCGATGTGATCCACAGGCCCCTGACCTGCTAGTCTTCCTCTCGTCCGGCCAAACCATTGACGTGGTGAGGGTGGGCTAGTAGGTTTCAACGGTTGGGACTGACTGGACAACGGTCGGTCCCGGGCGTTAGTGTCTACGACACCGCCGAATCGAGGCGAGTGCATTTCACGAAATGCGCACCCTCCGACGAAGCAAATCCCACGGACTGAGCACTCCGAAAGCCTTGATAGGCTTCGGAACGAAGTTCGCAGGAAATCCCGCCAGCGGGAATCGGATGAATGAAGCCCCGGTAAACGGAGCGGAAAACGTCTGGTAAGCTGGAAACACGAAAGAACGAAGCCCGGAGGGTCCGCTGGAAGGCGGTCCGAAGGAAGCGTCCGTTCCTTGAGAACTCAACAGCGTGCCAAAAGTCAACGCCAGATATGTTGACATCCCCGGCCTCAGGTTTCCTGGGGTTGGAGATTCCTTTTGAAACAAACACTAGCGAGGACGCAGTGCGCGGGGCCGCCCTATTCCGGTGGTTGCCGTGCCGCTCAACGCGGGTGTCGACCCGATTACGGGTAAACATTCACGGAGAGTTTGATCCTGGCTCAGGACGAACGCTGGCGGCGTGCTTAACACATGCAAGTCGAACGGTGAAGCCCTTCGGGGTGGATCAGT
>NZ_JBIVVI010001088.1:0-3110 GCF_044757675.1 Kitasatospora sp. NPDC091257 | reverse complement strand
TCGGGGTCGGACCGGGACCACGGGGGGGCCCGAGTGGGCCCGGACCCGCGCGACCCGCGTGGTCCGGGCCCTCTCCTGGTTCTCCGGCGGCGGCCCGGCCCGTGGACCGCGCCCGCCCGGGCCACGGCGTGGGCGCCACGGCGCGTGGACCCCGCGTGCGGGCTTCGCGGCCGCGGGCTCACGGCGTGCGGGCTACAGCCCGCCGGTGAGCCCGAGCAGCTCGCGCATCCGCGCGTACTTGGCGGCCAGCCGCTCGGCGGTCGCCGGGTCCAGGGTGGCGAGGCGGGCCGGATCGGAGTTGTGCGCCAGGTCCGCGCGCTTGACCAGCAGCGCGCCCGGCGTGGCCAGGATGCGCGCGGTGTACTCCTCGACCGGCTCGTCCGGGCGCCGGGTGAGCGCGTCCACGATCGCCTTGGTCTCTTCCGGCAGCGCGGCCCCGGCCAGCCACTCCCGGCTCAGCCGGTCGTCCTCGACGGTGTCGTGCAGCCAACCCGCCGCGATCTGCGCCGCACTGCCGCCGCGCGCCGCCGTCCCCCGGGCGACCGCCGCGATGTGGTCTCCGTACGGGTGGCCGTTCTTGTCCACCTGCCCCTGGTGGGCCCGGCGCGCGATCGCCTCCACCTCGGACAGGCTCAGGTACTGGTCCTCCATCGGGCCATCGTAGGCCCGGGCGATCGGCCGGGCCTCGGTCTCTCGGCGCCCGGGCGATCGGCCGGGCGCCGGGCCCTCGGCCCCGCCCCTGCCGGCCGACACCGTCCCGGACAGCCGGTCCTGCTGGCGTGCTCGCGACAGACCCACTGATCGCCGCGCCCGCGGCCACTGGTTTACTGCCCCGGGGGTTCATGGGCTTCGGGGGGTCACCGCGCTCGGAAGTCGGCGCCCCCGACGGGACATCCCCGTCGCACCGGCAGACCCGTCCGAGCGATCCGAGGAACCATGCCAGCCCTGCATCCCCTGCTGTCCGCCTTCGCGCCGATCTGGGCGCTCACCGGCGTCGGCTACGTCGTCGGCCGCGCCGGACTGCTCGGGCCGCACGCCGAGACGGTGCTCAACCGGTTCGTCTTCCACGTGGCGATGCCGGCCGCGCTGTTCCTGATGATCGCCCGCACCCCGCTGGACCGCTTCGCCAACGCCTCGATGCTCGCCTTCACTGCGGGCACCGCGGTCGCGATCGGCCTCGGGCTGCTCGCCGGGCGGCTGCTGTTCCACCGCAAGCCCGGCGAACTGGCCATCGGCGCGATGGCCTCCGGCTACGTCAACTCGGCCAACCTCGGCATCCCGGTGACCATGCAGGTCCTCGGCGACGCCTCTTTCGTGGCGCCCGTGGTGCTGTTCCAGATCCTGGTGGTCACCCCCGCCGTCCTGGCCGTCCTGGACGGTGGCGCGGCCGGCCGCCGGGCGCTGCTCACCCTGCCCGTCCGCAACCCGATCCTGCTGGCCACCGCGCTGGGCGCGGTCGTCTCGGCGACCGGCGTGCACCTGCCTGCCGAGCTGAATCGTTCCTGCGAACTGCTCGGCGGCGCCGGCGTCCCCACCGCGCTGATCACCCTCGGACTCTCGCTGCACAACCGCCCACCGGCGGACGGCCGTCCGCGCCGCACCGAGGTCGGGCTGATCGTCGTGCTCAAGACCCTGGTCCAGCCGCTGGTCGCACTCGCCGTGGCCGGCCCGCTGCTCCACCTGCCCACCCACCAGCTCCTCACCGTGGTGCTGTTCTCGGCGCTGCCCACCGCGCAGAACGTGTACACCTACGCCCGCGAGTACCAGCGGGGCACCGCCCTCGCCCGGGACGCGGTGCTCTGGTCGACGCTCCTGTCGATGGCGACGCTGTCGGTGATCAGCTGGACCCTCGGCCCCGCGTAGTTCCGGCCCGCTCACCTCTCCCTGGCGGCCGACACCACCTCGGTCACGGCCGCCAGGAAGCGCCGGGCCGTGTCCAGCTCCCCCGGCTCGAACCGCCGCATCGCCGCGACCAGGTCGCCGATCAGCCCGCCGAAGAAGCCCTCCCCCAGCTCCATCGCCCGCTCCTCCACCAGCAGCCGCACCCGGCGCCGGTCCTGCGGGTCGCGCTCGCGCCGGATCAGCCCGAGCCGCTCCAGCCGGTCCACCAGGCCGGTGGTACCCGCCGAGTTCAGCCCCAGCGCCTCGCCGAGCCGGCCCGGGGTGACGACCTCCTCGGCCCTGGCCGCGTCCAGCAGGTGGATCAGCGCCCGCAGATCGGTCGGGTGCAGACCGTTGCGGGCCGCGAACTCGGCTCCGAACAGGTCGAGTTCGACCGTCAGGCCACGCAGCAGATGGACCAGCCGCATCGGCTCGGCAACCTCGGACACCCTGTCGTCCTTCCTCGGGGAGGGCATGTGCGACTATTCTCTCGCTCAGCGAGATAATTGCTCAGCGAGATGCTTGTTCAGCGCGATACGTGTTCGGCGAGTGGTTCAGCCGACCCGGCCGCCATCACACCACACCCGCGGAGGCCCCATGTCCGCCCGCACCGCCCCCTTCCTCGCCGCCTACGACGCCCTGCTCGCCCGCTGGCCCGTCCCGGTCGAGGCACTCACCGTCCGCACCGCCCACGGCACCACCCGGATCAACGCCTGCGGCCCCGCCGACGGCCACCCGCTCGTCCTGCTCCACGGCGGCGGCGCCACCTCCACCATGTGGTTCGCCAATGCCGGCGCCTGGGCCGAGGCCGGACACCGCGTCCTCGCCGTCGACCTCATCGGAGACCCCGGCCGCAGCATCCACGACGGCGCCGCCCTCGACGGCGTCCCCGGCCTGCTCGGCTGGCTGGACGCCGTCCTCGACGGACTCGACGTCCCGCGGGCCGACCTCTGCGGCCACTCGTACGGCGGCTGGATCGCCCTGGAGTACGCCCTGCACGCCCCCGCCCGGGTCGACAGGCTCGCCCTGCTCGACCCCACCCAGTGCTTCGCCGGCTTCCGCCCCGGCTACCTGCTGCGCGCCCTCCCCCTCTTCCTGCCCCACCGCACCCCGGCCCGCGCCCGCTCCTACCTCGACTGGGAGACCCGCGACACCCCGCCCCTCGACCCCGCCTGGCGCGAGCTCTACGCCCTCGGCTACGCCGACTTCCCCGCCTCCCCCGTCGTGAC
>NZ_JBIVVI010001087.1:0-3110 GCF_044757675.1 Kitasatospora sp. NPDC091257 | reverse complement strand
AGCAAGGTCTCCGGCGTGCCGTTGAGACGGCGGAGCTCGTTGATCAGCTCCTCGTCGGAGAGGTCGAGTTCGCTCGGCTTCCTGGATTCGTGGGCCCCTCGCGCCGCAGGACGGCGTGGACGAGAGGGGAGCCGTAGGTCTCGTGGGAGTCGGCGTGGATGCGGCGGATGTGCTCGGTCAGCTTGCCGTCTGTACACGCGTTGTCTCCTCCTTGCGTAGGCGCCGGGGCGGAACGTCGGATCGTGGCCGAGGCCGGTGCGGGTGGCGGATCCGGGTGAGCACGCGTCGGCCGAAAGATTAGGTGCGCGGTCCGGCTTCAGGCACCACGACGGCCACCGCGCCCCCCAGCTTCGCCTGGGCGCCCCTGACCTGCTGCTGTGGCTGAACGGGGGATTTCGCTGACGGGTGGATGCGGCGGTGGCGCGGTCTGGGAATTGCACTCACGGTTCGTTTCTCCGCCCTTTCGGGCGGTTACCCAACGGGAGTCTTGATATGAAGCGATTCACTTCGGGCCTGGTCACGGTTCTTCTGGCCTCCGGCACCTCCGTGTTCGGCTTTGCTTCCCAGGCGCAAGCCGCCATCGTCCAGGTCAGCCCCGCCGATCTCGGCCCCCGGGGTCCCTGGTTCCGTCTCCAGGATCAGCCGGGCAACGCAGACCGGGCCCACGGCGTCCAGGAGGTGTCGCCGTTCGCCGCGCCCGACACCTTCAACGGCAGCCTCCACCTGGCCGTCGGGCCGGGAGAGCAGTCCCAGGCCGCCCACTACTTCCCGCCCACACCGCTGGACGAGATCGCCGCCTCTCCACTGTCCTACAACACGTACGTCGACAGCGCCCACTCATCCGCGACTGGCACCGGCCCCAACCTCCAGCTGCCGATCTACTGCCTGGGCGAGTTCACGACGCTGAGCTTCCAGCCGCAGCTGGCCACCGACGCGCAGGGCAACCACGGCATCGTGCCGGACACCTGGCAGCACTTCGCCTCCGGCCCGGAGGGCATCTGGACCAGCTCGCGCAGCATCCCCGGCACGCCGATCACGGCGGGCGGCGACTACCCGCTCAGCACCTACGTGAGCACCTGCACCGGCGCTAACAGCAGGGCTGTCGGTGTCATCGCCAACGTCGGAACGCTCGGTGACCCAAACGCCACCCTCGACACCTACGTCGACAACATCACGGCGGGCGGCAGCACCTACGACTTCGCCGTGGACCGCAGGGGCACCGGCACCGTCGAGCTCGAACACGGCGAGAGCTCGCGGCACGAGCGTAGGGTGGAGGGCACCGTCACCTTCGAGAGCCCCGCGGACGGCCCGCACTTCCGGCACGTCGGCACCCGGATCACCATCGCCGATGGCAGGCAGGGCCTTGACCCGGCGGCCGTGCAACTGACCGCAGACGGGGTACTGGTCCCGCTGGCCCAGGATGCCCGCGGCGAGCTGACCGGCATCGTGCCGGGCGCCCACCTGACGGACTTGCTCCCCGGCCAGTCGGTGTCCACGCACATCGAGATCACTTTCATGGTCCCCGACCGTCTCGAGCGGGTGGGCCAGGTGACCGTGACCGCCGAACTCCTCGCTCAGGGCTTCACCCCGCTTCAGCCCACCGGCGTCACTGGGCGCGATACCATCCGCCCCTGACCCACGAGGTGGCCGACCGAGCCCTGGCGGACCTGCGCAGAGCGGCCGGCCACACCCAGGGAGCATGTCAGAAAGTTGGCTCTGTCCCGTAGTCGATGGTAGCGAAGCGTGACTGGCGTCGTTGGCAGGTCATGCGAGATGCCGACGCACTTGTGGCTACGGTGCTTTCCGGGCTGTCGCTCCTGGCGATCGAGGACGTGGTGGATGAGGGTGCGGCGATTCGGGTGGTGGCCCGGACCATGGACGGTCCGGTGCCCTGCTCGGTCTGCGGGGCACCGACGGACCGGGTGCACGGCTTCCACCACCGGACGGTGGCGGACGTGCTGACGGATGGCTGGCGGGTGCTCGTGGTGGTGCGCGTGCTCCGCCTGGCCTGCCCGGTGCTGGGCTGCAGACGGCAAACGTTCCGCGAGCAGGTGCCCCGGCTGCTGGAGCGATACCAGCGCCGGACGAGCCGCCGCGCGAGCGGGCCGAGCCGCATCCCGGCTCCTCGAACTCGCCACGCCGGCCTCCCGGTCCACGGCCTTGCGGATGTTGTTGCGGGTGCCGCTGCCCACGCACCGGGTGCCACGGGTTCGGGGCGTGGACGACTTCGCCCTGCGCCGCCGCTGCCGGTACGCGACCGTGCTGATCGACGCCGAGACCGGCGAGCGGATCGATGTGCTGCCCGGCCGAGGCGCCGATGCCCTGGAGGCGTGGCTGCGCGAGCACCCGGGGGTCGAGATCGTGTGCCGGGACGGCTCCGGGGCCTATGGCGAGGCCGTTCGCCGCGCTTTGCCCGAGGGAGTGCAGGTCGGCGACCGGTGGCACATCTGGCGCAACCTCTGCGAAGCCGCCCTGAAGGAGGTGCGGGCGCACTCCGCTTGCTGAGCGACCGTGAATCCGCCCCGACCGGAAGGCGTGCGCGCAGTGACCACCCGCGAGCAGTGGCGTCAGGTCCACGAGATGCTCGGCAAGGGCGTGGGCCTGCTGGAATGCGCCCGCCGCCTGAACCTGGCATTGAACACGGTCAAGCGCTATGCGCGCGTTCCCGAGCCCGACGGCCTTCGCCGGGCGCCACAGTACCGGCCTGTCGGCAACGGGTGAGAACTGGTTCTGGATCACTTTCCGGGCTCTGTCGCTGATTGAGGGGTCTTGGCTGGTTGATCACGGTGATAGGAGGATGCGGCGGCGTAGGAGATCGAAGTTGGCCCGGCCGTACATCTGCCTCTTCAGGAGCTTGATCCTGGTCACGTTGCCCTCGACTGCTCCCGAGGTGAGCGTGGTGTGCAGGGCTGCGAGAACGGCTGCGTGGTCGCGTCGGATGCCGCCGGCCAGGGTGCGGAGTTCTGGTTGTCCGTCGAGGCGGACGTCAGCGAGCCAGACGTCGAGGGCCAGGTCCTCGCTGCGGCGTTCGCGGACCATGGTGGCCAGACGCCGGGCGTACTGGGTGGTCGTGGCCAGAGCCGGGTTGCGTTCGCACAGCTCGTCGAGGC
>NZ_JBIVVI010001086.1:0-3110 GCF_044757675.1 Kitasatospora sp. NPDC091257 | reverse complement strand
GTGGTGGGCCCTCGCCCTGTCGGGGACAGGATAAGGGTGACCGCTTCCCCGGCCGGGTGTGACGACACCGCCGTTGGTGTGTCGGTTCGGTGGAGCGGTCCGATAATCGCAGGTGAAGGCCGTGAGTGCAGCGGTCTGGGAGTGTTCCGCGCCGGACGTTGTGCAGTCGTTACGGGGCTGCCTCCTCACCCGTTATGGATTCGGCACGGAGAATGTGCCGCCGACGGGGCGGGTGGGGGGTCTTTATCGCCGTTGCGCCGGTCGGATGACGTGCGCGGACGGCCGTCCGGGTGCGTTCCGGAGCCTGTTCCCCGGTGGCTTCCGGGGCGTGCCGGCGGGGCGGCGAGCAGCGGGTTTGTTGTCATGGCCGCGAAGATTCGGGCCATGCAGAGGCTGCGGGAGGCTGAAATTCACCCCCGCGAGTGACAAAAGTTTCCACAGGCCTGAGTTATCCACAGGATTTCGGAACTCGGTGGCCGGGATTTCCCCCGAAGTGCACGCTCAAGGCGCACCGGTCGATTCCGTACGGTGCATCGGCGGGAACGGAGGGTGTGCCGTGAACGAGACGCATGTGACGGTGGTCGGCAATGTGGCGACGGAGGTGAGCTACGGCGAAACCGGCGGCGGGGTGCCGATGGCCAACTTCCGGCTCGCCTGCACCGAGCGGCGGTACGACCGGCAGCGCGAGTGCTGGGTGGACGGCGAGACGCAGTGGGTGACGGTGACGGCCCGGCGGGCGCTGGCGGTCAATCTGATCGGCTCGCTGGCCAAGGGGGATCCGGTGCTGGTGAGCGGCCGGCTGCGGGTGCGGGAGTGGGCGGACGGGGAGGTGAGGCGCAGCCGGGCCGAGATCGACGCGCGATCGGTCGGACACGACCTCACCCGTGGTACCACGGCGTTCCGGTGGGCGGCGGGGGTGCGCGGGCAGCCGCCGGGCGGCCCCGGGCCGGCCGGGGCGGAGACGGGTGACGAGGTGGTGCCGGAGTGGATCGTCAGCGCGGTGGAGGCGCGCAGGGGCTCCTCGTCGCGGTCCGGGGCGGGCTCCCCGGCGACCCCGGCGGCGGTGGCGGCACCCGCCGTGCGGGCGCTGCCGCCCGGCGGGAGGCCGGTCGCGGGGGAACCGGGGGAGGTGGACGGGAGGGCACGGGGAGGTGGCGCCGCGGATGTGCCGACCTGACCGGTCGGGTGACCTTCCCTGTCGACAAATATGTTGATCGAGAACGTCGTTGCGCCCGCACGCGCAATCCGACCGCATAACAGAAAACCGTCCGTGAGTTTCTGCCGGGCCGTCAGCTTGTGTGGGACCTGAGGGGATTGATAACGATCCAGATACGGAATCGTCCTGATTTCGCATGGGGGTTTCGGGGCCTCCGGGGCTCAATAGGATTCGTCTGGTTCATACCCGCAGCAGTGCCACAGGGGGCACGCGCGGATCGGCAAGTCGGCGGGGACTGCCCACTCGGTGCGGCCCGGCCCGGAGGGATCCCAGATGTTCCAGAGGCAGGGGCTGAGTCTGTCCCGGATAACCACTGTCATGCTCACGACCAGCTTGGCGCTGGGCGGAGGCCTGTTCGCGGCCGGTGCGGCGGCCGCGGCCGGCGCACCGACCTCGGGCGTGACCGCCGAGGTCCAGAACGAGATGCTCGGCGAGAAGATCGACGTCGAGGGCAAGGGGACCGTCGACGGCGGCCTGTTCACCCTCAAGACGGACGCGGGCGAGAAGCTCCGGACGTACTGCATCGACTTCGACAACCCGGTCTACCTGGACAGCAACGCCAAGTACCACGAGGCGGACTGGGCCGCGAGCTCGCTCAACAGCAACGCGAACGCCCCCAAGATCCGCTGGATCCTGGACAACTCGTACCCGCAGGCCAGCCTGGCCTCCCTGGCCACGGCCATCCACGTCGACGGTCTGAGCGAGGCGGACGCCGCCGCCGGCACCCAGGCCGCGATCTGGAAGTTCTCGGACAACAAGAACGCCGTCCCGCGCAACGACAAGGCCAAGAAGCTCCGCGACTACCTCGTCGGCGACGCCAACAAGGGTGTCGCGGCCGAGCCGAAGCCCTCGCTGACCCTCGCCCCGGACTCGGTCTCCGGCAAGTCGGGCGGCAAGCTCGGCCCGTTCCTGCTGAACTCCAGCGCGAACGAGGTCAAGCTGACCGTCACCGGCGACGCCGCGGACAAGGTCAAGCTGCTGGACAAGGACAACAAGCCGGTCGGTGGCGCCCTGGCGGGCCCGATCAACAAGGACACCCCGCTGTACCTGGACGTGCCGGCCGGCACCCCGGACGGCAAGGCCGCCATCAACGCCACCGCCGAGGCCACCGTGCTCAGCGGCCGGGTCTTCATGAGCAAGGTGGACAACCGCGGCCGCCACAGCCAGACCATGATCCTGGCCGGCTCCACCAAGGTGAACGTCGCGGCCGGCGCCAAGGCCACCTGGAAGCAGGGCAAGGGCGCGCTGATCGACAGCTCCGCCAAGGAGGAGTGCGCCAGCAACGGTGTGCGGGTGTCCGTCACCAACACCGGTGACGAGGCGGCCACCGTCACGGTCGGCAAGCAGCAGGTCGCCGTCCAGCCGGGCAAGACCGAGAGCGTGCTCGTCAAGGTCGAGGAGAAGGCGAGCTACGACTTCACCGTGACCGGCCCGAACGGCTACTCCAAGCAGTTCACCGGCGTCCTGGACTGCAAGACCGGCGTGACCCCGACCCCGGCCCCGACCACCCCGGCCGCGACCGGCACCCCGTCCGGCGGCCCGTCCGTGACCCCGTCGGGCACCCCGAGCACCGGTGCCGGCCAGCCGACCCCGGCGACCACCAGCGCCGCCCCCGGCACCGGTGGCCTGGCCCAGACCGGTGCCAATGACTCCACCCCGATCCTCGCCGCCGTCGCCGGTGGCCTGGTCGTGGCCGGTGGCGCCGCCGTCTTCGTCCTGCGCCGCCGCGGCCGTCACGGTCGCACCACCGCCTGAACCGACTGAACCGCCCGAGCGGGCCGGGAGGCGCTGACCTCCCGAGACCCTGAGAGCGGCAACCGGCCCGGCTCCCCGCACCCGTGCGGGGAGCCGGGCCGTCGCGTTCGCGGGGCGGGGCGGAAGGGGCGCTGGTGGC
>NZ_JBIVVI010001085.1:0-3113 GCF_044757675.1 Kitasatospora sp. NPDC091257 | reverse complement strand
GGGGCACCGCGACCGGCGGCGCGGCCGGCGGCTCGACCGCGGCCCCGTCGGGTGCGGCGACCGGCGGAGCGGCGGCCGGCGGCGCGGGCACCGCCGGTGCGGCGGGCGGTGGGGCCGCCGGCGGAGCCGTCCCGGCGGCCGCCAGCAGCGTGAAGGTCGGCCAGAGCGCCACCGTGGACTTCGCCGACAAGACCTCCAAGGTCGCCACCAAGCTGGAGATCACCGTCACCGGCGTCGAGGTCGGCTCGGTGCAGGACTTCACCGCCGCCAAGATCAGCATCGTCGGCCTGGAAGGCCGCACCCCGGTGTACGTGAGCTACACCATCAAGAACGTCGGGGACGCCAGCCTCTCCTTCACCGCCCCGGACTCGAAGTTCGTCGTCTTCGACACCGCCGGCAAGAAGGGGCTCAACGTCATGACCGCCGCCACCCCGCTGCCCAAGTGCACCGGGGCGAAGTTCCAGGGCGTGACCAAGGGCGCCGAGACCAAGGGCTGCACCATCATCTCCATCCCCGGGAACACCCCGGCCGCGGTCGGCTACACCGACCTGGCCGACCCGCTGAAGCTCCAGGCCTCCTGGACCAAGTGACGCCCGGTCACCGCTGAACACGCGGACGGCCCCCGCCACCTTCGACAGGTGACGGGGGCCGTCCGACAGCGGCCCCGGGGACGGGCCTCAGGACTCCGAGGCTCAGTGGTCCTCGTCGTCGTCGCCCTCGATGGCGGCCTGGCGGCCGCTGGAGAGCGCCTCGAAGGCGAGGAACTCGGACTCGGCCGCGTCCCGGCCCTTCTGCTTCTCGCGGCGGCGGTCGACCGCCGGGCGCGGGTTCTCGAAGCGGTGGTCCTCACCGCGACGGCCGAGCATCTCGGCACCGGCGGCCATGGTCGGCTCCCAGTCGAAGACGACGGCGTTCTCCTCGGGGCCGATGACGACGGTGTCGCCCTCGTGCGCCCCGATCTTCCACAGCTCCTGCTCGATCCCGAGGCGGGCCAGCCGGTCGGCGAGGTAGCCGACGGCCTCGTCGTTGCTGAAGTCGGTCTGGCGGACCCAGCGCTCCGGCTTGACGCCGCGGATGTGGTACGCGCCGTCCTCCTCGGTGATGGTGAAGCCGGCGTCGTCGACGGCCTTGGGCCGCAGCACGATCCGGGTCGACTCCTCGGCCGGCTTGGCGGCACGCGCCTCGGCGACGATCCCGGCCACGGCGAAGCTCAGCTCGCGCAGGCCCTTGCGGGAGGCGGCGGAGACCTCGAACACCCGGTAGCCGCGCTCCTCCAGGGAGGCGCGGGTCAGGTCGGCGATGTCCTGGCCGTCCGGGACGTCCACCTTGTTGAGCGCGACCAGGCGCGGGCGGTCGTCCAGGCCGCCGTACTCGGCGAGCTCGGCCTCGATGGTCTCCAGGTCGGTCAGCGGGTCGCGGCCGGGCTCCAGGGTGGCGCAGTCCAGCACGTGCACCAGCACCGAACAGCGCTCCACGTGGCGCAGGAACTCCAGGCCCAGGCCGCGGCCCTGGCTGGCGCCCGGGATCAGGCCGGGCACGTCGGCGATGGTGTAGACGGTGTCGCCCGCGGTGACCACCCCGAGGTTGGGGATCAGGGTGGTGAACGGGTAGTCCGCGATCTTCGGCTTGGCGGCGGAGAGCACCGAGATCAGCGAGGACTTGCCCGCGCTCGGGTAGCCGACCAGGGCCACGTCGGCGACGGACTTGAGCTCCATGACGATGTCACGGGCCTCACCGGGCTCGCCGAGCAGCGCGAAGCCGGGCGCCTTGCGGCGGGCCGAGGCCAGCGCGGCGTTGCCGAGGCCGCCGCGGCCGCCCTGGGCGGCGACGAAGCTGGTGCCGTGCCCGACCAGGTCGGCCAGCACGTTGCCGTTGCGGTCCAGCACCACGGTGCCGTCCGGCACCAGCAGGACGAGGTCCTCGCCGAGCGCGCCGGTGCGGTTGCCACCCGCGCCCGGCTTGCCGTTGGTGGCCTTGCGCTTGGGCGAGTGGTGGTACTCCAGCAGGGTGGTGACCTGCGAGTCCACGGTGAGGATGACGCTGCCGCCCTCACCGCCGTTGCCGCCGTCCGGGCCGCCGAGCGGCTTGAACTTCTCGCGGTGCACGGAGGCGCAGCCGTGGCCCCCGTTACCCGCGGCGACATGAAGTTCGACGCGGTCCACGAAGGTGGTCATGGGTGTGCCTCCAGTGCGCGAGAGTCTGCTTGCTACCTGCGTAAAGCGTGAAGGGTGGACCGGAGAATTCCGGCCCACCCTTCACTGTGAGTCTTGTCCGACCCGGTGGGTCTTCTCAGACTCGGGAGTCCGCGGGGACTCAGGCCTCGACGGCCACGATGTTGACGACCTTGCGGCCACGACGGGTGCCGAACTGCACCGCACCGGCGGTCAGCGCGAACAGGGTGTCGTCGCCACCGCGACCGACACCGGCACCCGGGTGGAAGTGGGTGCCGCGCTGGCGGACGAGGATCTCGCCGGCGGAGACGACCTGGCCACCGAAGCGCTTCACGCCGAGGCGCTGGGCGTTCGAGTCACGGCCGTTACGAGTAGAGCTTGCGCCCTTCTTGTGTGCCATTTTTCGCTATCCCCTTACTTGCTGACCGAGTCGATGCTCGTGATGCGCACCGCGGTGTGCTGCTGACGGTGACCCTGGCGACGGCGGTAGCCGGTCTTGTTCTTGTAACGCAGGATGACGATCTTGTCACCCTTGGTCTGGTCGACCACCTCGGCGTGAGCCTTCACGCCGGCCAGGACCCACGGGTCGGAGGTGACGGCGTCACCGTCGACGACGAGGATGGTCGAGAGCTCGACCGAGTCACCCGGCTTGGCCTCGATACGGTCGATCTCCAGCACGTCGCCCACGGCGACCTTGTGCTGGCGGCCGCCTGCGCGAACGATCGCGTACATGCGGTACCTGCTTTCCTTGCTCGGTCGGAACCCCCGACGCCAGCCACCTGGGTACGGACACAGGAGCCTCTCCCCGGCCCTCCGCGCGAACGCGGCGACCCAGGAAGGTGATGTGCTCGGGAGCATGGCGTAGACACGCCGATGGTCAAGAATACGGACCGGCCGCCCGGGGGGCAAACCGGCCCGTACGACCCGGGGCGGGATCACTCC
>NZ_JBIVVI010001084.1:0-3116 GCF_044757675.1 Kitasatospora sp. NPDC091257 | reverse complement strand
GGTCCGTCCCGACCCCTTCCCCCGCGGGAGGCACCCCATGCCCGCCACACTCCGCACCCGCCGGACCCTGGTCCTGACCGCCTCCGGCATCGCGGCCGCCGCCCTGATCGCCGGCTGCGGGTCGTCCGGCGGCTCGTCGCACCCGTCGAGCAGCCCGAGCGCCCCGGCGGGCGTCACCATGCAGACCGCCCAGGACCCGAAGCTGGGCACGATCGTCACCGACAGCGCCGGCTTCACGCTCTACCGCTTCGACCAGGACCGGAACAGCCCGCCGGAGTCCTCCTGCAACGGCAGCTGCGCCGTCATCTGGCCGCCCGAGCACGCCAACGGCAACGTCACGGTGAAGGGCATCGACAGCAAGCTGGTCGGCACCGTCA
Source organism: Kitasatospora sp. NPDC091257 (assembly GCF_044757675.1). Taxonomy (NCBI): domain Bacteria; kingdom Bacillati; phylum Actinomycetota; class Actinomycetes; order Kitasatosporales; family Streptomycetaceae; genus Kitasatospora; species Kitasatospora sp. NPDC091257. The sequence goes on along the minus strand of NZ_JBIVVI010001084.1, from coordinate 2,739 downwards.
CCCGCGCCGACGGCACCAAGCAGGTCACCCTGAACGGCTGGCCGGCCTACCGCTACTCGCCGGACACCAAGCCCGGCGACACCAAGGGCCAGGGCGTCGGCGGCACCTGGTTCGCGCTGACCCCGAGCGGCGGCAGGGCGGGCACCGCGGCCGGTTCCCCGCAGATGCCCGGCACGCCGGCGCCCAGCACGCCGGCGCCCAGCAACCCGATGCCCAGCACCCCGGGCTACTGACCGGTCCCGACCGCCCTCGACCGGGAGGCCCGGGTGCGCAACGATGAAGTGGTGACCGAGGAGCACCCCGTCGGACGCGCCGGCGGCCACGGTACGGCGGCGCCGGACGAGGAGTTGATGCGCGCCCTCTACCGGGAGCACGCCGGTCCGCTGTTCGGGTTCGTGCTCCACCTGGTCGCCGGGGACCGGCAGCGGGCCGAGGACGTGGTGCAGGAGACGCTGGTCCGCGCCTGGCGCAACATCCACCGGCTCGACCCGGAGGCCGGCTCACTGCGGCCCTGGCTGGTCACGGTCGCCCGGCGGATCGTGATCGACGGCCACCGCAGCGCCATGGCCCGGCCGCGGGAGGTGGACGCCGCGGTGCTGGAGCAGCTGCCCGCCGAGGAGGAGACCGACCGGGCCCTGCGGATGATGACCGTCGCGGACGCACTGGCGGACCTCTCGCCCGCGCACCGGGAGATCATCGTCGAGACCTACCTGAAGGGCCGCACGGCCGTCGAGGCGGCCGCCGAACTCGGCATCCCGGCCGGGACGGTGCGCTCGCGGGTGTTCTACGCGCTGCGCTCGCTCAGGCTCGCGCTGGAGGAACGGGGAGTGACATCGTGACCGGACACCCCGACCCGGACCCCGACCGGACGCCCGGCCCGCCGGGCGACGCCTCCGGCGCTCACCACCAGGCCTCCGGCGCTCATCGCGGCAGCTCCGGAACACCTCGTGATCCCGTCGTCGGCCCGGAGCACGTGGACGTCGGCGCGTACGTCCTCGGCCTGCTGGAGCCCGCCGAGCACACCGCCTTCGAACAGCACCTCGCCGACTGCCCGCAGTGCGCCGAAAAGGTGGCCGAACTCGGCCCCGTGGAGCCGATGTTGGCCGAGTACTCGGCCACCGTGCGGGCGGCCGGAACGGACCCGGCCGGCTCCGCCCCGCAGCCGGGCCCGCAGCTGCTGGACCGACTGGTCGCCGAGGTCGGCACCACCCGGCGGCGGGGCCGGATCCGGCGACTGGTGCTGGCCCTGGCCGCGACCGCGATGGTGGCGGCCGGCCCCGCCGTCACCGCCGCGGTGCTCACCGCCGAGCACACGCCCGCCGTGGTTGCGGTGGCCGAGCAGTTCAGCGCCACCGACCCGAGCACCGGCGCGCACGCCACCGTCGGCCTGGACGGCACCACCTGGGGCACCCGGGTGAGCCTGCAACTCTCCGGCGTCCAAGGCCCGTTGACGTGCCGGCTGGTCGCCGTCCCGCGCACCGGCGAGCAGCAGACGGTCACCAGCTGGTCCGTCCCCGCGAGCGGTTACGGGGGCGGGGACGGTACCGTGCGCACCACCGGTGGGGCGGCCCTCCAGCCCGGGGACATCGACCACTTCGAGGTCCGGGTCCAGGACAGCGGCGCGCTACTGGTCGCGGTCCCGGCGCACCACACCTGACTCCAGGTCGACCGTGTACGACTCCAGCCGCTCCACCCGGGCCGTGCCCCGCACGCCCGGCCAGTGCGGGCTCGGCTCGCCGGAGCCGGTCATGTGCTCCCGCCGCCAGGTCCGGCTCCAGCCGACCCGCAGCGCGGGCTCGAAGCTGTGCCGCCGGTACGGCGGGAGCACGGCGTCGTGCACCCGGGCCCGGTGGGTGTGGAAGCTGGTCATGACGGAAGCTCCGGGGCCGGCTCCAGGTCCAGTGCCCGGGCGAGCGCGGCGGTGACGGCGGCGGCGTGCTCGGGCAGCTGCTGCCCGGCCCAGCGCGCGGCCAGGGCGAGGAAGTCCCGCAGGTCCCGCTCGACTCCGGCGAGCAGCCGGCGCAGTTCGTCCACCGGCAGCTCGATCACCGGGCCCTCGCCGTTCTCGGCGTTCTGGGTCAGCCGGACGACCCGGCCGACGCACTCGGCCCGGGCGTCGGGGTCGTGCCCGAACCAGGCCGTGCCGGAGCCGTCCGTGACGTTCAGCCACTCGCGCCAGTCCTCCAGGCCGTTGCAGCAGCCCGGTTCGAAGACGGCGCCGGTGACGGAGTCGGTCACCACCAGGCCGCCGGGGGCGTACGGGTGCGACTCGGTGAGCAGCCCGTGCAGGAAGCCGCCCAGCGGGTCCGCCGGGCGCGGCCCGCGCTCCTCGGCCTGCTCGGATTCGGGCTCGACGTCGTTGCAGTCGGCCAGCCGCCACACCGCCGTACCGACCTCGGCTGCCGTCCGCCGCCCGTTCAGCGTGAGGCTCCCGTACGGCTCGTGGCTGCCCGTCGGCCAGAGCGCGAAGCCGTCGGGGGCGAAGATCTCCAGGACCGGTCGTATCGACATCATCCGCCGATCATCCCGAACGGACCACCGCCCCGACGAGCGGATTTACCCACAGCCCGCCCGCCGTCCGGCCGGCCCGCGCCGTGCTCCGGGTCGGTGCGCGTGCGCAGTGGTGGGTGAAGGTGCGTCGGGTGAGTGGGGGGCGGCCGGTGCTCAGCCGGCCCGGGCCGCGATCCGGGCCAGGACGCGGCCGCAGTGGTGGGCGAAGGCGCGTTGGGCGAGGGGGAG
>NZ_JBIVVI010001083.1:0-3120 GCF_044757675.1 Kitasatospora sp. NPDC091257 | reverse complement strand
GGTCATCAGCACCATGTGCGCCGGGTCGAGGCCGAGGACGAGGGGGCCGGAGAGCCAGCTGGAGGCGATCGCGACCGCCGGGATGGTCAGGCCGATGCTGGCGAGCGCCGAGCCGAGGGCGAGGTTGAGGCTGGTCTGCACCCGGTTGCGGACGGCCGCGCGCAGCGCCGCGATGGTCTCCGGCAGCAGCACCATCAGGGCGATCACCACGCCGACGACCGCGTGCGGGAGCCCGGCGTCGTCCACCGCCTTCTCGATGGTCGGCGACACGCCCTTGGCCAGGCCCACCACCGCCACCAGGGCGACGGCGAGCAGCAGCAGGCTGACCCCGGCGGCCCGGACGGTCGGCGGGGAGGCGTGCTCCTCCTCGTCCAGCACCCGGCCCTCGGGGGTGACGGGCAGGAAGTAGTCCCGGTGCCGGACGGTCTGGGTGGCCACGAACAGCCCGTACACCACCAGCGAGGCGGTGGCCGCGAAGGTGAGCTGGGTGGTGGAGAACTGCGGGCCGGGCGAGCTGGTGGTGAAGGTCGGCAGCACGAGACTGAGGGTCGCGAGGGTGGCGATGCAGGCGACCGCGGCGCCGGTGCCCTCGGCGTTGAACACGGCGGTCCGGTACTTGACGGCGGCGACCAGGATGGACAGTCCGAGGATGCCGTTGCAGGTGATCATCACGGCGGCGAAGACGGTGTCCCGGGCCAGTGTGGAGGACTTGTCCCCGCCGTCGGCCATCAGCGTCACGATCAGCGCGACCTCGATCACGGTGACCGCCACCGCGAGGACCAGCGACCCGAACGGCTCCCCCGACCAGTGCGCGATGACCTCGGCGTGGTGCACGGCGGACAGCACGGCGCCCACCAGGAAGCAGGCGACCACCGCCACCACCCAGCCGGGCAGTTCCTTGTGCCAGGTCAGGACGAGGACGAGGAACGACACCACCGGAACGACGACGGTCCATTGCGCGACGGCCGCGCGGAGCTTCGTGATCATGCCGCCGAGGATCCCAGACCGGAGGCCCGTCACCCGGGTGCCCGCGCCGGGATTCGTAGGGATGTGGCATAACTCATCCCATTTCGCGGCATCACCCTCCGTAGTCACCAAGGTACTGAAGCACTTTGTCGACATGTGGTCGAACCCGTTCCGGCACGCCCCCGGCGGCCACCACGCTCTTGTCACTGGTGCGGTAGGCCGCCGCGACCAGGGCGGGCAGGTCGCGGGTCAGGCCGCGGTGCTTTATCTGCTGGTCGAGCCAGCAGACGTAGTTGCCCATCGCGGCGATCGCGTCGCCCGGGTCCCAGTACGACGTGGCTCCGGGGTGGGTGGCGGCCTTGCCCCAGGCCTCGAAGACCGAGGGCGTCCACATCGCGATGCCGTACTCGCCGGTCTCCGGGCGGGCCGCGTTCGGGTCGAAGCCGCTCTCGGCCTTCAGCATGGCGGCCAGCAGCACCGGGGTGACCTCCGGCTCGGGGCAGCGCCGCGCCGCGGTCTCGATCATTCCCCGGTAGGCCGCCGGGACGTCCGAGCCGGCCGGGATCGCACCGGGCAGCGGGGGCACCGCGCGCCGGGCGGCGCCCGGCCCGCCCGGCTCCGGTCCGCCGGTCAGGGCGAGGACGGCGAGCCCGCAGGCCAGCAGGCCCGCGCCGGCCCGGACGGCGGCGCGGCGGCGCCGGCCCGGCGGGGCGGCGGCCCGGGCGACCAGCAGGGCCAGCCCGGTCCGGGTCCGCTCCTCCCGCCCGAGGGCGAGGCAGGCGGTGACCACGGGCCGCCAGCGCGCCGGCAGCGCCTCGTCCAGCCGCAGCGGCGCGGCGCCCCGCGCGTACGCCTGGGCGGCCAGCGAGCGGGCCCGGGCGGTCGCGCCGAGGAAGGGGTGCAGGCCGCCGGTGAGCAGTTGGTGGGCGATCACGCCGAAGGCCCAGACGTCGGCGCTGGGGCGCACCGCGACGCCGCGGGCACCGGTGCGCTCGGACCACCACTCGGGCGGGACGTGGTCGGGCGAGCCGAGCGGAGGGGCGTAGGCGTGGGTGCCCTCCAGCTCGGCGGTGAGGCCGAAGTCGGCGATCTTGGCGGTGCCGTCGGGCATCAGCAGGACATTGGCCGGTTTCAGGTCCCCGTGCACCCAGCCGGCCCGGTGCATGTGGGTCAGCCCGGCGCAGACCTCGGTCAGGATGCGTTCGGCTCCGGGCGCCGCCGTACCGGGGCGGGCCTCGGCCAGCAGGTCCTGGAGGTTGCGGGCGGCGCGTTCCATCACCAGGGCGACGGCGCCGTCGAGCGCCGGGTGGTCCGGGTCCTCGACGGTGGCCACGGCGAAGGTGCGGATCAGGTGGGGATGGTCGGCGCGGCGGCTGAAGCGCTGCTCGCTGCGGGCCATCCGGGCCACGGTCCGGCGCTGGCCGGGGCTGAACCGGGCCGCGCCGAGGATCTTGACGGCGGCCGGGCCGCCGTCGGGGCCCTCGGCGGCGTACACGCTGCCCCAGGCGCCCGCGCCGAGGAAGGCGCCGAGGCGGTAGCCGGCGATCGGGTAGCCCGCCGGGACCGCGAACGGCGGGCCACCGGGCGCGGGCCCGCCGCCGGGCGGCTCGGGCTCCGGCCCGGGCGGGGCACCGGGCGTCACGGCCGGGCGGCCGGGCGCCGGGGCGGGAGCAGTGCGAGGTGCTCCTCCCGGACGAGGTCGAACCTCAGCGCCAGCGCCACCAGTTCCTCGCGCTTTCCGCCGCCCGGGCCCTCCTCGTACGGCTCGCGCAGCCGCAGCTTGGTCGCCACCAGGTAGTCGATGTGGTAGTTGACCGCCGAGCGGCTCAGTCCGCGGCAGCCGGGCAGGGCGCGCAGCCGGGCGAGCACCTCGGTCACCCCGGGGACGGCCGCGGCGGAGGGCGAGCGCAGTCTGGGCTCGCAGAGCGCGAGCAGGACCAGGAAGTACTTGGCGGTCGGGTCCAGGGCGAACGGGCTGACGGTGCGCTCGCCCTCGGCGCCGCCGGGCCGGCCGTCGAGGTAGGCGTGCTGCGGGGCGAAGACCTTGAAGGCGGCGGGCCCGCCGAGGGCGGGCAGCAGCACCCGGGAGAGTTCGAACGGGACGGGCGCGCCGATCCGGCCGGGCGCGACCTTGACGTGCTCCCCCGCGCCCTC
>NZ_JBIVVI010001082.1:0-3122 GCF_044757675.1 Kitasatospora sp. NPDC091257 | reverse complement strand
GTGTTCTCCCGGCCCAGCCCCCCTTGAGCCAGCGAGGGCCGGTGGCGGGTCGGTGCGGGCACCGGCCGCGTGCTGGTGGGCCCGCACGATCGTGGAGTCCACCGACACGTCCCAGTCGATGTCACCGGCCACGTCCGCTTCCGCCTGGACCTGCTGGAGCAGATGTTCCCGGTCGACGTCCGTCGGATCACCCCGCCCCATGTCCGGACCAACGACCAGGACCGGCAATAGTCAGATGGTCGGGCTGGGCGTCCAGGCCCGTTCGGTGGTGCGCTCGCGTCAGCCCAGCGGGGGGTGGATCAGCCGTCCGTGGTGGATCAGGGACACGGACTGCTTGAGGCGGCGAACGCGAATGCTGATCTCGTAGCCCCTGATGCCCTCGATGCGGGCCAGGCGGCTGCTGAGGTAGCGGTAGAAGTCGGGGGTGTCCCGGCAGATGACGACGGCCATGAGGTTGTGCCGGCCGCTGGTCGCCGCGACGAAGGCGCATTCGTCGTGCCGGCCGAGCTCCTCACCGATCCGGTCGAGTCCGGGCAGGTCGACCTGGAGCCAAAGGACGGCGTTGAGCTCGTAGCCGAGGCGTTCGGGCAGGATGTCGATGCCGTAGGCGAGGGAGCCGGAGGCCTCCAGGGCCTCCAGGCGGCGGGCGACTCGGGGTGTGGACCAGCCGGTGACCTCCGCCAGGCGGGTGTGGGACACGCGGCCGTCCTCCGCCAGGGCCTCGAAGAGCGGGAGGTCCTCGTCGGCCGGGGCGAGCGGCGGCCCGGCGGCCGCAGGGCGCTCCGCCGTCAGCCGTCGCACCTGTTCGTCGGTCAGGAAGCGTTCCCCGCCGGCCCAGCCGACCGCGTCCGGGGCGCCGAACGTGTGGAGGAGGAGGTCGACGCTCATGTCGAGGACCGAGGCGGCGCGCGGGAGCTGCCGCAGCAGGACGTCGTCGCGCCCGGTGCCGACGGCCGAGCGGATGGTGCAGATGATCTCCGACCCACCGGAGGCGATGCTGGCGTAGCCGACCTCGGGCCTGCGGGCGAGGGAGTCGGCGACGGGCCCCACGGCTTCCGGGCGGCAGCGCAGCCTCGCGACCCACTCCGCATGCCCGTGGGCGGACGGGCTCCTCAGCCCGACGACGCGCAGGATCCCGCCTCGCCGCAGCGCGTTGTAGCGGCGGGCCACGGTCTGTTCGGACACCCCCACGACCTCGCCGAGGCGGCGGAACGAGGCCCGGGGGGCGCAGTAGAGCCCGTGGATGATTTTGCGGTCCAGGTCGTCAGGCACAGAGGAATCGTGACACAGGGGCGGACCGGAATGGAGGTTCTGGTACGTCTGCCGGGATCGCTTGGGGATTCCTCGCCCGTGGGGCCGAAGCTTTCCTGTGCCCCCAGCAACCGGTGCCCGCGCGGCATCCCGCAGTCGAAGGAACCACCCCGTGAACTCCGCAACGGTGCAGCGCCCCGTGGCCGGACGAGGCGTCACGCTCGTCATGGCCTGTCTGGGCGTCTTCGTCGCCTACCTTCCCGTGACCACCGTGTCGGTGAGCCTGCCGGCGCTCCAGCGGGCGCTGGGCGCCTCAACCTCCCAACTGTCCTGGGTCTCGGACGCGTTCGTGCTGCCGATGGCCGCGCTGATCCTGACCACCGGGGTGTGGGGCGACGTCCACGGCCGCAAGCGGGTGTTCCAGGCGGGCATGGCGTTCTGCGCACTGGGCGCGGCCGTCTCGCTGGCCGCGGACTCGGTGCAGTGGCTGTGGGTCGGGCAGGCGGCCTCCGGGCTGGGTGCGGCGGCCCTGCTGCCCACCACGCTGGCCCTGATCAGCCACGCCGTCCCCGACCACCGGGAGCGCGGGAGGTTCATCGGCCTGTGGGCGATGTCCATGCTGGCCTCGCTGGCCCTGGGACCGCTGATCGCCGGGCTGCTGCAGCAGCACGTCGAGGTACGTTGGATCTTCCTCCTGCCCATCCCGGTGTCGCTGGTCGTGTTGGTCGTCGCGGCCTTCCTGCTGCCGGACTCCCGGGCGCCGCACGGCCGGCGGCTCGACTGGCCCGGGCAGATCAGCGCGGCCGTCACGGTCACCGCCGTCGTCTACGGCGTGATCGAGGGCGGAGCCGACGGCTTCGGTACGCCCTCCGTGGTGGCGGCCCTGGTGATCGGCGCCGTGAGCGCGGTCGCGTTCGTCGTCGTGGAGCGTCGCAGCAGCAGCCCGATGCTCGACCTGGCCCTGTTCCGCAGTCCCGCCTTCGCCGCCACGTCGCTGGTCGCCATGATCAGCTTCCTGGGGCTGATCGGCTTCTTCTTCGTCCTGAGCCTGTACTTCGGTCTGGTGCAGCATCTGAGCACGTGGGAGGCCGGGCTGCGGATGGTTCTGGTGTCCGGGACGTCCCTGGTCGTGGGCGTCCCCGTCGGACGGCTGATGCACCGGGTGTCCGCTCGGGTCATGATCACCACCGGCCTGGTGCTGATGGCGGGCTCGCTGCTGTCGCTGATCGGCGTCGACGCGGGCACCTCGTACGGGTCGCTCGCCTGGCGCCTGGTCCTGCTCGGCCTCGGCATCGGCACCGTCCTCACCCCGATGACGGCCTCCGCGGTCTCCTCCGTACCGCACCACCTCGCCGGCATGGCCGCCGCCGGGAACAACGCCTTCCGCCAGCTCGGCGGCGCCCTCGGCCCCGCCGTGCTCGGCGCCCTGCTGACCACCCGCGCCCTCGACGCCCTGCCCGGCCGGCTCGCCGACGCCGGCGTGCCGGCGGAGACCGGCGGCCACGTCCTCGCCGTCGCCCGGGAGCAGGGCCTCGGCGCCGTGGCCGGGCTCGACCTGGGCCCTGCCACCAAGCCGGCCCTGAGCGCACTCGGTGGCTCCTTCCTCGACGGCCTCCAGCTCTGCCTGGTCGTGTCGGCCTCGCTCGCCCTGCTGGCGGCCGTCGCCTGCGCCGTCCTCCTGCGGCCGGCCGTGCCCGCCGGCCGTCCCGGCGCCGGGGCCCCGGTTCCGCAGACCGCCGCCGTTCCCGTCCCCGTCCCTGCGGGCAGCGCGTCCGCCTAGGGCGCGTATTCGGTCGTGATCAATCTGTGTGATTCACCTTCGCGGCGGGTCCTGATCCGGTAGACCGTGGTGTGTGACGCGAGCGCAACTG
>NZ_JBIVVI010001081.1:0-3124 GCF_044757675.1 Kitasatospora sp. NPDC091257 | reverse complement strand
TCCCTTTGTGGGCCCCTCTCGGGGTGCCGCCGGGGCACGGGCCCCCCGCCCCGGGGCCCCGGGGGCCCGGGGGCCACGGCCGCCGGGTCACCGGGCCGCCGGGCCGCCGGGCCGCCGGGCCGCCGGGCCGCCGGGTCAGGGCAGCTGCACCGGGGTGAAGGTTCCGGCCGGGGTGCCGGCCAGGGCGCCGTCCATGGCGTCGCGCCAGATCGGGCCGGCCAGGGTGCCGCCGAAGGCCTGGCCGACCACCGTGCCGCCGATCCGCTGACCGTCCAGCGGCTTGGGGTTGTCGGTGTCGCTGACCACCGTCGCGCCCGCCATCTCCGGGGTGTAGCCGACGAACCAGACCTGGCGGCTGTCGTTGGTGGTGCCGGTCTTGCCCGCGCTGTCCCGGCCGGTGAGGCCGGCCGTCCGGCCGGTGCCGTCCTCCACCACGCCCTTGAGCATCGCGCTGACCGTGTCCGCGGTGCCGGCCGACATCGCCGCCGAGCAGTTCGCCTGCGGCACCGCGAGCTGCTTGCCGTCGGGGCCGGTCACCGAGGTGATCGCGGTGGGCGCGCAGTACGTGCCGTGGGCGGCGAAGGCCGCGTAGACGGCCGCCATCCCCAGCGGCGTCAGGTCGTTGCTGCCGAGCGTCATCGACGGGACCACCTGGAGCTTCTCGCCGCCCGCCTGCTGGGTGATGCCCAGCCTGTCGGTCATCCGCGCGACCGAGCACAGGCCGGTGTCGGCCTCCAACTTCGCGAAGTAGGTGTTGACGGACTGTGCCATGGCCGACTTCATGTCGAACCGGCCGGTGAGGCTCTGGCTGTCGTTGTGCACCTGCCCGGCGGAGGGGAACCGGCCGCCCGAACAGTCCGTCATGGCCGGCCACGGCATGCTGTAGTCGGTGGTGTAGCTCTGGTCCGCCGGGATGCCGCCCTCCAGGGCCGCCGCCGCGACGATCGGCTTGAAGGTCGAACCGGTCGGGAATCCCAGCCCGCCGCCCATGGCCTTGGGGACGTTGTAGTTGATCTGGGTCCGGTGCTGCTTGTCGTCCACGCCGTACGGCCGGCTCTGGCCCATCGCCAGGATCTCCCCGGTGCCCGGCCGGACGATGCTCATCGCGGTCGCCGCCTGGTCGCCCGCGTCGACGTGGCCGGTGACCGAGGCCTGCAGCGCCGCCTGCGCCCCGGGGTCGAGCGTGGTGCGGATCTGCAGGCCGCCGCGCTTCCACACCGCCTGCCGCTCGGCCGCCGACTTCCCGAAGACCGGGTCCGTGAGGACCACGTCGCGCACGTAGTCGCAGAAGAACCCCTCGCCCTGCTTGGCCAGGATGCACCCCTGCTGCGGCGCCTGGACGTTCAGCCCGAGCGGGGAGTCGATCGCCTGCCGGGCCTCCTCCTGGGTGATGTGCCCGTACGCGGCCATCTTGCGCAGCACGGTGTCCCGCCGCTCCTTCGCCGCCGTCGGGTTGACCACCGGGTCGTAGCCCGTCGGCGACTGCACCAGGCCGGCCAGCAGCGCGGCCTGCGGCAGGGTGAGGTCCGCGGCGTGCACGCCGAAGTAGCGCCGGGCGGCCGCCTCGACGCCGTACGCCTTCTCGCCGAAGAAGGTGATGTTCAGGTAGTTGGTGAGGATCTGGTCCTTGCTCAGGGTCTCCTCGACCTTGATCGCGTACTTCAGCTCCTGGATCTTGCGGCCCACGGTCTGCCGCTGCGCCTCGGCGACCTTCTGCGGGTCGTCGCCCGCCTCCTCCACGAAGACGTTCTTCACGTACTGCTGGGTCAGCGTGGACGCCCCCTGGGCGGTGGTGCCCGAGGAGGCGTTCTTGTCCAGGGCGCGCAGCACGCCCTTGAGGTCGATCGCGCCGTGCTCGTAGAAGCGGTTGTCCTCGATGTCCACCAGCGCGGTCTTCACCAGCGGGGAGATCCGCTCCGCCGGGACGACCGTACGGTCCCGGTCGTACACGGTGGCGATGGTGCCGCCCCGGGCGTCGAGGACGGTCGAGGCCTGGGACAGCGGCGGGGTCCTGAAGTCGTCGGGCAGGCTCTCGAAGTCGTCCGCCGCCGACTGCGCGCCCAGCCCGACCGCCGCCACCGCGGGGAGCACCGTCCCCGCCGCCACCACCCCGGCGATCACGCTCACCGCCACCAGCCGCGTCCCGTGCCCCAGCTTCCCCATGCCCGCCACCACCCGCCGTTGTGCCATGACGGGTGACCGTACGCGGCGCAGATGAGGAACTCCTTGGAACCGCGACGTCACAGCGGGCCGGGCGGACCGGGGCTCAGGTGCGTTTGAAGAACTCCACCTCCGAGAGTGCGATGGCGCGGCCCGGGCCGGTGCCGGCGGCCTCCCGGACGGTGAGCTTCACCTGGGTGACGTCGCTGATCCCGGTCTGCACCGTCTGCGGGCCGGGCTGGTCGTTGAGCGGAACCTGCTGGGTGTGCACCGTGCCGTCCTTCTCGGTGACCTCCAGGGCGAGGACGACGGGGCGCGCCTGCTGCTGGAAGTGCTGCGGGTCCACGGAATCCCCGGTGTGGATGATCAGGTCCACCAGCCGGAACGGGGTGCGGAAGGAGAAGGTGACGGAGTCCCCGATCGCGGGTGCGCCCCAGTAGGTGTTGCTCAGGCCGTCGTCGGCCAAGGTGGCCGGATGGCCCTCGACGGCGGCGCTCGCCGAGGTGGCGGCGGGGGTGATCGGCGCGGTCTTGCGGAGCTTGTCCAGCACATCCTGGAAGGCGACCTTGCCCGCCGGGTAGAGCAGGATCCCGGCGACCACCACGGCGATCAGCACGAGCAGCGCGATGGTGCGGCGCAGCGCGTTGCCCGAGCCTCCGATCCGGACCCGGCGCCGGAACGGCCAGCGGGTGCGCCACCAGGGCAGCTTCGGCGCGGCCTCGGTGGGCGTCAGCGGCGCGGCGCAGCGGCGGCAGAACTTCCGCTCGGGCAGGTTCGGCGTGCCGCACCGGGGGCACGGCGGGCCGTCCTGGGCCTCGGCGGTCTCGGTGGGCCGGCTGACGGGGCGCGGTGCGACGGGCTTGGCCGGCTGGACGGCCACCGGGTCGGCCGGCGCGGTCCCGGGGTGGCGTCGGTGCCGGTGGTGGTCAGTTCCGCGGTGATGGTGGTGTCCAGCGCCGCCACG
>NZ_JBIVVI010001080.1:0-3129 GCF_044757675.1 Kitasatospora sp. NPDC091257 | reverse complement strand
CGGTGGGCGGCCCCGAGGGCATCGGCGGCAAGCTGCCCGGGACCGGCCCGCTGGACGCCTCGCGGCCGGAGAACCTGAGGACGGACTCCGACGGCTCCGCGGCCCCGGCCGGGGACAAGTCGGCGAAGCCCCCGGCGGGCAGTCCGAGGACGACCGGCGGCGACGGCTCGACGAGGACGTCGTCCGAGGCGCCCAAGTCCTCCTCGAACAACGAGAGGCCGGAGGCGCCGAAGCCGGCCAACACGACGGGGGGCCCGAAGGAGACGCCGGAGCAGGCACCGAGGCACGAAGCGGAGCAGACGACCGCGGAGCAGAGGACGGCGGAGCAGACCTCGGAGGGGTCCGCCCCGCCTGTGACGCGGTCCAGGACGGAGTCGTCGGCCGAGGCGCCGATGACGGCGGAGCAGCCGGCCGCACCGCCCCGGCAGCACGACGACGGCGGGAACCAGGGCACCCGCGAGCGGCAGGACCTCGACCCGAAGCCGAAGGACTCGCACGACCCCAAGGACCCCCAGGACCCCAAGGACCCGAACGAGCCCAAGGAGACCAAGGAGACCACGGGGTCCGACAGGTCCGACGGGCCGTCGAGGCCCCGGCCGGAGCCGCAGCCCGACCTGCAACCGAAGCCCGACGCACAGCCGAAGCCCGAGCCGGTCGTCCACGAGCGTCTGGACTACCTCCGCACGGGCGGCGACGGCGACGTCCCGTGGGACCGCGGCAACTTCCTGCCCGAGGGCGAGGGGCGGCAGCCCGGGTGGGTCGCCGGCAAGCCGGGCGCCGACCTGCCGGACGTGCTGTCGCTGCTGCCCGTCCGGAACGACCGCTACACCGTCGCGATCCACACCGACGAGAGCGGCGTGCCCGTATCGGCCAAGGACCTGGCCGCCGTGATCGTGGGCCTGGACAGCCTCGGACACCTGTCGGGCGGTCGCCGCACGATCGAGTTCGTCTCCTGCAACCTCGACAGCGCGCACCCGAACTACATCAGGCAGGTGATGGCCGAGGTCTGGTCGCACCCGAAGCTCGCCGACCTGAAGGCCGTCGCGGCGAACGGGCCGGTCTGGGTGGCGCCAGGGTTCGACGGTACGACCATGAAGACGGCCTCGGGCACCGGCCACGTGATCGTCGCGGACAAGGTCGGCTTCGACTCGCTGGGCCGCCCGGCGGTCGTCGGCGGCGGCGAATGGCACACGTACTCCAAGTCGCCCGACGGCGACCAGCCGATCGTGACCACGACCGCGTCGACGAAGCCGACGGAGTACCAGCACCAGTCCGAGGGCGACCTGCGCCCCATGGACACCGCCGTGCGCTTCGGCACCGAACCGGACTCCTACCACTACACCGACGCCCCCGAGCACATCCGCGCCGAGGCGGACGGCGAGCGGGCGGAGCAGTGGCGCCGGACCCAGCGGGACCTCCAGGACCAGTACGAGGCCAAGCTCACCGATGCGGCCGAGGAGCTGCGGGCCGACCCGGACGGCAGCGGCCACCGGCGCGAGGACGAGGCCGAGCGGCTGCTGAACGAGGCCCTCGACGCCCCCGGCCGGTTCCCGGAGGATGCGCCGGCGAACCTGCGCGGAGCGGTCCACGAGCGCGCCCGGGCGATGATGTACGAGGAGCTGGCCGCCCGGCCGGGGGAGCGCGAGCGGATCCTCGGCGACCTCGACGGCCTGGTGCGGGTCGCCTCCGTCCGCGAGGCGGCCGTCCGGGTGGCGGTGCAGCACTTCGACCGGGCGGCGGCCGCCTGGAACGCCCCGCGGATCACCGACGGCGACACCGGCGTCGCCCACACCCCCGACCGCACCCCCGCTCCCGTCGTGGACCTCGTCCGGCAGGACTTCAAGGCGCGGGCGGAGGCGGAGGTCGCCCGGATCTACGCCGACGCGGACAGCCTCACCACCGAGGCCAACACCCGGGCCGGGGACGCCCTCCAGCGGCTCACCGAGCACGCGCGCGACGAACTCGCCCTGCACACCGACCGGGCGAACGCCCTGGCCCTCGCCAAGGACCGGGTCGAGCGGGCCGCCCACGACTGGTACGAGCGGCTCTCCCCGGCCGACCGGGAACTGCTCGACGCCGCCGGGGTGACGGAACGCCCCGACCTGTCGTCGAGCAGCATGCAGGCGGTCCGGGACCGGCTGCGCGACCGCCTCGCCGCCGACTTCGAGAAGGCGGCCGGCCCGCTCGACGCGGCGACCGGCAAGCGCCGGGACCGCGACGAGGCCGTGGAGCTGTTCACCCGCTCCCTGGCCGGGCACGACCGGGCGCTGCCGCACGAGTTCGCCGTCCAGGCGGTCCGCGAGGCGGCGATCCGCCGGGCCGTCGCGGAGACGGAGAAGGCGGCCGAATCCTGGGCCGAGGACGCCGCGCGCAAGGAGTTCGCCGAGAAGTTCGGCGCCGGCGAGTCCGACGTGCTGCGGGCCAGGGACACGGTGCTCCGCGAACTCGCCGAGGAAGCGGACCGGGCCGCCGCCGAACGCGTCGGTGAGCCGGCCGCGCTCCGCGGCGCCCTCGACCGGCTCACCGACCCCGCCGCCCTGCACGACCGGCTCACCCACCAGGCCGCCCGCCTCGCCGTCCGCCGGCAGGCCACCGCGGAGGCCCAGGCCGTCGCCCGCGAGCACGGCCTGTCCATGCACGCCGCCGAGCGCCTGGCGGAGGGCCACGGCGACCGGATCGCCCGCGCCTTCGACGAGTCCTTCCGTTCCCACGAGGACCTCGCCGGCCGCCAGGAGCACTGGGAGGAGAGCCGCCGCGAGCTCACCGGGGAACTGGCCGAGCACGCCGCCTTCGAGAAGGAGGCCGCCCCCGCCCTGCGCGAGGCCGCCAAGGGCTTCGACGGGCTCGCGGCGCGCCACGACCTCAACGAGGCCCTGACCGACCACCTCAAGCGCGAGTACGGCGACGACTTCATCGCCCACTACCGCGAACTGTGGACGCTCGCCCACTTCGACGCGGCCGGCTGGAAGGCCCACCAGCGCGCACACGAGGACGCCTTCGGCCGCCGGACGGAAGCACATCCCGAGGAGGGCGGCGACCGCTCCCCGGACGGGGGAGCCGCGGGGGCCCTGATCCGGACCACCGGCGGCGACCACGGCGGCGCCGACGACCGGGGGGCCGCCGACCGAG
>NZ_JBIVVI010001079.1:0-3130 GCF_044757675.1 Kitasatospora sp. NPDC091257 | reverse complement strand
GTGTCCGTCCCCGTACCGGTGTCCGCGCCCGCCCCCGGACGGGTGTCCGTGTCCGCGTCGGCCCCCGTGGCCGCGGGCGACTCCGGCCCCGGAACGGGCGGCTCGGACTCAGGCTTGGACACGTGGACTCCCCCAACCCACCGGAACGGGCATCGGCTCGGCACTCGGCACCATGGCTCGGACCCGAACGGGCCCGATCTGAACGGTCGCGCGACTTTACCCGATCTTTCCGAACGCCTGCCCGCCCTGCCCGGACCGCCCTGTCCGCCCTGCCCGGACCGCCCTGTCCGCCCCTCGTCGGTTCGGCCGCGTCGGCTCAGCCGCGGGCCAGGATCTCGCCGTGCAGCATCGAGAACCAGCCGTCCCCGGCGGCGCTCCACTCCCGCCAGCCGTCCGCGATCCGGCCCAGCTCGTCCTGGTCCGCGAAGCCCCGCTCGACCGCCGTCCGGCCCAGCGCGGTGCCCGTCACCCGGTCCGCCCACAGCCCGCCCCACCAGGCGCGCTGCTCGGGCGTCGCGTACGTCCAGGTGCCGGCGCTCGCGGTGACCTCGGTGAAGCCGGCCGCGCGGGCCCAGGACAGCAGCCGCCGGCCGGCGTCCGGCTCGCCGCCGTTGGCGCGGGCGGTCCGCCGGTACAGCTCCAGCCACCGGTCCAGCGCGGGCACCTCCGGGAACCAGGTCATCGAGGCGTAGTCGACGTCGCGGACCGCGACCACGCCGCCCGGCGCCGTCACCCGCCGCAGCTCGCGCAGCGCGGCCACCGGGTCGGCCACGTGCTGCAGCACCTGGTGGGCGTGCACCACGTCGAACTCGCCGTCCGGGTACGGCAGTCGGTGCACGTCGGCACAGGCGAGGGCGACGTTGGACAGGCCCCGGCCGGCGATGTGCCCGGCGGCCTGCTCCAGCACCTCGGCGGAGGCGTCCACCGCGACCACCCGCCCCTGCGGGCCGACCAGTTCGGCCAGGTCCGCGGTGATCGTGCCGGGCCCGCAGCCGACGTCCAGCAGGGCCTGCCCGGGCCGCAGTTCGGGCAGCAGGTAGCCGGCCGAGTCGGCGGCGGTGCGGGAGCGGTGCGAGCGCAGCACGGCCTCCTGGTGGCCGTGGGTGTAGACGGCGGCGGGCTGCGGTCCGGTCATGAGATCCCCCTCGATGCGGTCGGCCGCGGGGCTCCGCGGCGCCCCCGACGCTACCCGCCGTTCCGCATGTCGAGAAGATCCGTCTCGAATGTCGGTCACGGCGGGCCCGGGCCGCACCCGGCCGCCGTACCGTGGAGGCGCCCCCGACAGAACGGTCCCCGCCCATGCCCGGCCCGCGCCCCTACGTCCTGCTGAGCGCCGCCGTCTCGCTCGACGGCCACCTCGACGACGCCTCCCCCGACCGGCTGCTGCTCTCCAACGCCGCCGACTTCGACCGGGTCGACGAGGAGCGCGCCGCCGCCGACGCGATCCTGGTCGGCGGCAACACCCTGCGCGCCGACAACCCCCGGCTGCTGGTCAACGACCCCGCCCGCCGGGCCGCCCGACTGGCGGCCGGCCGGCCCGAGTACCCGCTGAAGGTGACGCTCAGCGCGAGCGGCGCGCTCGACGCCGGGCTGCGGTTCTGGCACACCGGCGGCGCCCGCCTCGCCTACACCACGGACGCCGGGGCGGCGGTGCTGCGCCCCCGGCTGGACGGGCTGGCCGAGGTGGTCGCACTGGGCGACGCGGTGGACCCCGGCGCGGTGCTGGACGACCTGGGCGCCCGCGGGGTTCGCCGGCTGATGGTCGAGGGCGGCGGGGGCGTGCACACCCAGTTCCTGGCCCAGGGGCTGGCGGACGAACTCCAGCTGGCCGTCGCCCCGCTGCTGGTCGGCCAGGCCGAGGCGCCCCGGTTCGTCCGCCCCTCCGCGTTCCCGGGCGGGCCGGCCCGACGGATGCGGCTGCTGGAGGCACGTACCGTGGGCGACGTCGTCCTGCTCAGGTACGCCCCGAAGGAGCCCGCGCCGTGACCCCGTCCGCGTCCACCGACCTCGACCACCTGCGCCGGGCCGTCGAGCTCTCCCGCCGCTGCCCGCCGTCCGGGACGGCCTTCTCGGTCGGCGCGGTGATCGTCGGCGCCGACGGCACGGTGCTGGCGGAGGGCTACAGCCGGGAGACCGACCCGCACGACCACGCGGAGGAGGCGGCGCTGGCCAAGCTTCCGGCGGGCGACCCCCGGCTGCGCGGGGCGACCGTCTACAGCTCGCTGGAGCCCTGCGGGCAGCGCGCCTCGCGGCCGATGCCGTGCGCCCGACTGCTCGTCGCGGCGGGCGTGCCGCGAGTGGTGGTCGCCTGGCGCGAGCCGGACCTGTTCGTCACCGACTGCCAGGGCACCGCGCTGCTGACGGCGGCCGGCATCGAGGTGGTGGAGCTGCCGGAGCTGGCCGCCGAGGCCCGCGCGGTCAACGCCCACCTGCTCGGGTGATCTTTTGTATCATTGAGAAACAAAGAGCTCGCATTCTCCGGCTCTGCCGTCGTCGCACCCCCCGAGGAGCCGCCCCATGCCCGCTACCCCCGTCCGGCTGACCGCCCGCGCCGTCCTCCTGGACATGGACGGCACCCTGGTCAACTCCGACGCCGTGGTCGAGCGCTGCTGGAGCCGCTGGGCCGGGCGGCACGGCCTGGACCCCGCCGAGGTGCTCGCCGTCGCGCACGGCCGCCAGGGCCACGCGACCATGGCCGCCCTGCTGCCCGAACGCCCGGTCGCACTCAACCTGGCCGACAACGAGCGGATGCTCGACGAGGAGCGCGCCGACACCGAGGGCGTCGTCCCGGTGCCCGGCGCCGCCGCCTTCCTCGCCTCGCTGGCCGGCCTCCCGCACGCCCTGGTCACCTCCGCCGACCAGCCGCTCGCCCGGGTCCGGATGGCCGCCGCCGACCTGCCGCTGCCGCCCGTCCTGGTCACCGCCGAGTCCGTCGGCGCCAGCAAGCCCGACCCCGAGGGCTTCCTCAAGGGTGCCGCCGCCGTCGGCTTCGCCCCCGCCGACTGCCTCGCCTTCGAGGACTCCGGCGCCGGCATCGCCGCCGTCCCCGCCCACGCCCTCACCGTTGCCGGCGGCGTCGCCGTCGTCGGCGGTGCTCCAGCGCTGCAGGACGGTGTGGAAGGCCGCCAGT
>NZ_JBIVVI010001078.1:0-3133 GCF_044757675.1 Kitasatospora sp. NPDC091257 | reverse complement strand
GTGCGGCGCACCGCCTCGGGCTCGACCCGGCCGCCGGGGACGGGCACCACGTAGCCGACCAGCCGCCGGGGGTCGTCGGTGAGGACGGCGGCGGCCTCGGCCACCCCGACGCAGCGCCGCAGCGCCCGCGCCACCTCGTCCGGGTCGGTGCGCAGCCCGCGGGGCTTCGCCCACTGCTCGACCCGTCCGAGGTGCTCCAGTTCGCCGTCGGCGGTCCACCGCACCAGCTCACCGGTGCGGTGGAGCAGCTCCCCCGGCGCGCCGTACGGGTCGGCGACGAACTGCCCGGCGGCGCCTTCCGGCTGCTCGGGGAAGTCGCCCGCGAGGTACAACTCGCCCGGCACACCCTGGGGTTGGGGGCGCATCGCGCGGTCGAGGACGTAGCCGCGGGTCCAGCCGGGCAGGCCGGACGCGGTGAGCGCCCCGGGCAGCGCGGTGTCCGGCTTCCAGGCGTCGAGCAGCGCCCGCTGCTCCTCCTCGGGGATCAGCGGCAGCTCGGCGAGGGTGCGCTGGGGGCCGTCCGCCATCCCGGCCAGCAGGCGGTGCAGGTGGTCCGCCAGCGCGGTCACGGTCCGACGGTCGAACAGGTCGGTGTTGTACTCCGCCGTCAGCGTGCAGCCGCCGTCGGCGTCGGGGGTGAACTCCAGCACCAGGTCGAAGCGGGCGGCCGGGCGGGGCAGCGGGTGCTCGGCGAAGCGCAGGCCCCCGGCGGGCGCCGGGGCGACGGGGGTCTGCTGGACGACGACGACCTGGACCAGCGGGGTGCGGCCGGGGTCGCGGGGCGGGGCCAGTTCCTCGACCACCCGGTCGAAGGGCACCTCGGCGTGGGCGAAGGCGTCCAGCAGGGTGGTGCGCATGCCCGCCACGAAGTCGTCGACGGTGGCCCGCTCGTCCACGTCGCCGCGCAGCACCACGGTGTTGACGAAGAAGCCGGTCACCTCCTCCAGTTCCCGCCGGTCCCGCCCGTTGGTGACGGTGCCGAAGGCCACGTCCCGCTGGCCGGAGTGGCGCGAGAGCAGCAGCGCGCACGCCCCGGCGAACAGGGTGAACACCGTGGTGCCGCGGCCGGCGGCGAGGTGGCGCAGCCGGTCGACCAGGTCGGCCGGCAGCCGGTGGCGGTGCGCCGCGCCGTTGGTGGTGCGCTGCTCGGGCCGGGGGCGGTCGGTGGGCAGGCGCAGGGTCGGCAGGTCGGCGAGGGTGTGCTTCCAGTAGGCGAGGTCGGGTGCGTGGCCGGTTCGGCGGTGCTGCTCCCAGTGGGCGAAGTCGGGGTACTGGAGGGCGGGGGCGGGCAGGGCGTCGGGTTCGCCGGTGGCCTCCGCCCGGTAGAGGGCGGCCAGTTCGCGGGTGAGGACGCCCACCGACCAGCCGTCGGTGACGATGTGGTGCTGGGCCAGCAGCAGCAGGTGCTCCTCGGCGGCGAGCCGGACCAGCAGTACCCGGGCGAGCGGGCCCCGGGCGAGGTCGTAGGGCCGTTCCAGTTCCTCGGCCAGCAGGCGTTCGGCCGCCGGGGCGCGCTCCCCCTCGGGCAGGGCGCCGAGGTCCTCGGTGCGCAGCGGCAGCTCCGCCCGCTCGGCGACGCGCTGCACCAGCTGCCCGTCGAGGGTGGCGACGGTGGTGCGCAGCGAGTCGTGCCGGGCGGTGAGCCGCCGCAGGGCCCGGTCGAGGGCGTCCCGGTCGAGGGCGCCGTGCAGCCGCAGGGCCACGCCGGTGTGGTTGCCGGTGCCGCCGGGGGCGAGGTCGTCCAGGAACCAGAGCCGGCGCTGGGCGCTGGACAGCGGCAGCGGCTCCCCGCGCGGGGCGGGCGGGATCGGCCCGGTCGGTGCGGCGGCGGGCACCGCGTCGAGCAGCGGGGCGAGGGCGGCGACGGTGCGGGCGGTGAAGACGTCGCGCAGGGTGAGCCGGACGCCGAGGCGTTCGGTGATCCGGGCCAGGGTGCGGGCGGCGAGGACGGAGTCGCCGCCGAGGTCGAAGAAGTCGTCCTCCACCCCCACGGCGTCGTGGCCGAGCGCCTCGGCCCAGACGGCGGCCAGGGCGCGCTCCCGCTCGGTGCGCGGGGCGGTGCTCCCGGCGGCGGCCCGCCGGGCGGGCGCGGGCAGCGCCCGCTGGTCGATCTTGAGCTGCGGGGTGAGCGGGAGCTCGGCCAGCACGACGACGGCGGCGGGCACCAGGTGGGCGGGCAGCGCGGCGGCCAGGGCGGTGCGCAGCTCGGCCGGGTCGGGGGCGTGCCGCGGGTCGGCGGGCGTGGCGTAGCCGACCAGCCGGGTGTGGCCGGGCTCGTCCTCGCGGACCGTCACGACGGCCTGGTCGACGGCGGGGTGGGCGCGCAGCGCGGCCTCGATCTCGCCCGGTTCGATCCGGAAGCCGCGGACCTTGACCTGCCGGTCGAGCCGGCCGAGGAACTCCAGTTCCCCGTCGGCCCTCCAGCGGGCCCGGTCGCCGGTGCGGTAGAGCCGGGCGCCGGGCGCGCCGAAGGGGTCGGCGACGAAGCGCGCGGCGGTCAGGCCGGGTCGGCCGAGGTAGCCGCGGGCGACGCCCTCGCCGCCGAGGTACAGCTCGCCGTCGGTGCCGGGCGGCTGGGGCCGCATGGCCTCGTCGAGCACGTACACCCGGGCGTGCGGCAGGGCGCCGCCGATGGTGGGTGAACCGGTGCCGGCGGTGAGCGGGCCGGTCCAGGTGGCGACGATGGTGGCCTCGGTCGGACCGTAGGAGTTGATCATGCGTCGGCCGGGCGCCCAGCGGTCGACCAGTTCGGCGGAGCAGGCCTCGGCCCCGACGATCAGGGTACGCAGGTGGCGGCCCGCGCCGGCGGGGACGGTGGCCAGGGCGGCGGGCGGGATCAGGGTGTGGGTGATGCGGTGCCCGTCCAGGACGGCGGCGAGCTCCTCGCCCAGCCAGGGGCCGTCCGGGGGGATCACCAGGGTGGCACCGGTGAGGACGGAGACGAACAGTTCCAGGACGGAGGCGTCGAAGCTGGGCGAGGAGAACTGGAGCACCCGGTCGCCGGGGCGCAGCGCGTAGTTCTCGACGGCCGCGGCGGTGAATCCGGCGATCCCCCGGTGGGTGACGACGACGCCCTTGGGGGTGCCGGTGGAGCCCGAGGTGTAGATCACGTACGCCGGGTGGTCGGTGCCGG
>NZ_JBIVVI010001077.1:0-3133 GCF_044757675.1 Kitasatospora sp. NPDC091257 | reverse complement strand
GGGGTTGTGGTGGGGCTGGGGTCGGGCTGTGGCCGGGAGGGCGCGCCGGGCCGGTCCGTCCGATATCCGCCGCCCCGTCAGGCGGCCCTGGTAGCCTCGGCCGCGCTCACCCGTTCGGCTCAACCGGGCGCCGTCCCGGCGTGGGCCCGACGAGAGGTCGTGGCAGTCCGATGATGGGTCACTCGCACGCGGTGAGCGGGGCGATGCTGTACGCGGCCTCGGCTCCCTTCCTGCCCCCGCTGCTCCTGCACACCACCCTGCAGCCGGCGGACATACTGATGGGCACGGTGCTGTGCGCGGGCGCGGCCCTGCTGCCGGACCTCGACCACCACGACGGCTCGATCGCCAACTTCCTCGGCCCCGTCTCCAAGGTGCTCTGCCGCTTCGTGGCGTGGATCTCCGGCGGCCACCGGCACGCCACCCACTCGCTGCTGTTCGTCGCGCTGATGGGCGCCGGCACCTGGGCCGGGGTCACCTACCTGGGGCGCAACTTCACCCTCGGACTGACCTTCTTCCTGCTGGCGCTCGCGATCCGGGCCCTGCGGCTCTGCCCGCCGGGCGACGGACCGGAGGCCTGGATCACCGTCATCGGCCTGGCCGCGCTCGGCACCTTCGGGATGAACACCTGGATGCCCAACTCGCCCGGCTGGCTGCCGTACGCGGTGGCGCTGGGCACGCTGGCGCACCTGCTCGGCGACTGCCTGACCAAGAAGGGCGCACCGCTGCTCTGGCCGCACAAGGAGCGCTACGAGGTCGTGCTGATCAAGCGCAGCGGCAACAGCGTCGAGACCAAGGTGCTGGTGCCGATCATGTCGGTGGCGACCTTCGTCCTGCTCTGGTTCACCGCGCTGTCGCCGACGATCGTGAACTGAACGGGCCGTGCCGGTCGGCCGGCACCGGGGCCTCAGGTCTCGCGCCGCAGCCGTGCGCCCACCCAGCGGGCGCGCCGGCCGAGGATGCGGGGGATGCCGAGCTGCCGCCGCTCCGTGCGCCGGCGGCCGTCGGGGCCGTCGAAGCCGAGGTCGTCCGCCCGGTCGGGCCGGTGGGCGGAACGCTGGGGGCTGTTGTGACGTCGGCCGCGCGGGGCGCCGCCGCTTTCGGGCATCCAACTCATACCGGAATGGATGCCCCTGGGCCGGTGGAGGTAACCGCCCGGGCCTCGCCGAAATTGGCCTATGCGGTTGTCATATGAGCGTCAACATAAGGGAGTTGGGCCCGAGAGCCCTTCCGGTCAGCCGAGCGTCCGACCGCACGTACGGCCGTGTTCGGGGTCACTCCTTGTGGCGGCCGACCCAGTCCAGCAGCTCGGCGGTGAACTCCTCCGGTGCCTCCTCGTGCGGGAAGTGCCCGACGTCCGGCAGCAGCCGCCAGCGGTACGGCGCCGCCACGTACTCGCCGCCGCCGAGCGCGGTGTGCGACAGCAGCACCGGGTCCGCCGCGCCCTGGACGTGCAGGGTCGGCGCGGTGATCGGCTTCTTCATCCGCCGGGCGAACTGGATGCCGTCCGGCCGGGCCAAGGAGCGCAGCAGCCAGCGGTACGGCTCGATCGAGCAGTGCGCCGTGCTGGGGATCTGGATCGCCTGCCGGTACGCGTGCAGCGCGGCCTCGTCCAGACCGTTCGGACCGGTCCAGGAGGTCAGGTAGCGGCCGACCTGCTCGGCGTCGTCGGCGACCAGGCGGCGCTCCGGTATCCACGGCCGCTGGAAGCCCAGCACGTGCTCGAAGGCGGCGAACTGCCGGCGGTCGGTCAGCAGCGCCCGGCGCAGGTCCCGCGGGTGCGCGGCGGAGACCACGGTGAGGCTCTGGATGACGGACGGCCGCATCACGGCCGCCACCCAGGCCAGGGTGCCGCCGGAGGCGTGCCCGACCAGGTGCGCCCGGCGCTCGCCGAGCGAGCGGATCACCCCGGTGATGTCCAGGGCGAGGTTGCCCGGGTCGTACCCGCGCGGGGTGCGGTCGCTGCCGCCGATGCCGCGCAGGTCGAGCGCCACCGCCCGGTAGCCGGCCTCGGCGAGCGCGGTCAGCTGGTGGCGCCAGGCCCACCAGTACTCGGGCCAGCCGTGCACCAGCAGCACCAGCGGGCCGGAGCCCAGCTCGGCGATGTGGAAGCGGGCGCCGTTGGCCGCGAGGTCGCGGTGCGTCCAAGGGCCGGCCTGCCGGATGCTCCAGGCCTCCGCGTCGCCCGCGGCCGGGCCCCCGGAGGAGGCCGCCGCGAAGGCTTCCCGTCCGGTCTCCCGCCCAGGCTTCCGCGCGGGTGCCGGGCCGGTGCTCCCGGGGGCGGCGCCGGGGTCTTCGGGACCGGCGGGGCCTTCGGGGGTGAGTCCGGCGCCGGAGTCGGGGCCGGATTCGGCGGACGGCTGCGCGGGCACGGGCTTCTGGTCAAGCGGCATACCGAGAGCGTGTCACATCCCGGCGCCGGACACGTGCCCGGCACTCGTGGTCGGCGGGTCCGGAGCCCGCCGGGGCGGGCCCTCCCCGCTCACCGGCGCGGCGCCGTCCCCGCCCGCCCGGGCCGGTCACCGGCGCCCCGCCGACACCGGGTCGGTTACGGGATGCGGCCGAAGGCCCGGTCGATCTCCTCCTGGGTGGCCGGCCGCGGCCGGGCGTTCTTCAGCACGTCGGCGGTCTTCTGGGCGCCCTCGATGGTGCGGACCGGCTTCTCGATCTTCTTGAACGAGCGCCAGGCCAGCATCCCGAGCAGCACCGCGAGCAGCAGGTAGGCGCCCGCCACGACCAGGAAGGACCAGCCCAGCGACAGGCCCAGCGCGTGGATGCCGAAGGCCGCCGCGGCGCTCAGCATCGGGATGGAGAACAGCGCCACCACACCGGCGACGATCAGCGAGACGCCGCCGGAGACGCCGCGCTTGACGTCCGCCCGGATCTCGGCCTTGGCGAGCGCGATCTCGTCGTGGACCAGCGCGGACAGGTCGGCGGTGGCCGCCGCGAACAGCTGCCCCACCGAACGCTCGCCCTCGTAGGGCACCCGGCCGTTGCTGGACGGGTCTGCGGCTCCTGCGGGCATCAGCGGTTCTCCTCTGCGGCTGTGCGGCGTGACGCCGCCGCGGGTGTGCGGTTCCGGGGCCGGCGGGGGTCCGGAGGCGTCTGTGGGTTGTCGACAGCTCAGAATCATGCC
>NZ_JBIVVI010001076.1:0-3136 GCF_044757675.1 Kitasatospora sp. NPDC091257 | reverse complement strand
CCAGCCCCAGCCCGGCCCCGGCCCGGCACCCGACCGCCTCCCGAGGGGAGCACCCACCGTGAAGATCCACAAGGCCGGCCGCACCAAGCGCCTCGCCCTCGGCAGCACCGTCGCGCTGACCGTGGCCGGGATGAACGCGCCGGCCGTCCTCGGCTTCGCCTCCGAGCAGTACCACCACTACGTGATCAACCGCCCCGAGTACAAGGCGCAGTACGGCCACTGGCAGACCCTGTCGCTGCCCGCCGAGTTCCGGGTCAACGCCGTGCACGCGACCCTGCTGCGCACCGGCAAGGTCCTGATCGTGGCCGGCTCCGGCAACGACGAGAAGCAGTTCAACGCGGGCACCTTCAAGAGCCTGCTCTGGGACCCGGCCGCGAACACCTACAAGCTGGTCCCCACCCCGGCCGACATGTTCTGCGGCGGCCACACCTCGCTGCCGGACGGCCGCGTCCTGGTGGCCGGCGGCACCCAGCGCTACGAGAAACTGGCCGCCGCCGTGAAGAAGGCGGCCGGCATCATGCGGGTGCGCAACGAGAGCCCGGAGCGCGACCGGACCTTCCCCAAGGGCACCGTCTTCGTCGCCCCGAACGGCCACGAGTACGCCAGCACCGCCCCGGTGACCGTCCCGGCCGCGACCAAGACCGGCTCCGGCCGCGAGACCGTGGTCACCGCCGGCGAGCAGCGGGTGTACGTGGAGGCGGTCGGCCCGGGCCCGGACTACGTCTCCGACTCCCCCGCCCAGTACCGGATCAAGGGCCTGAGCGGCACCGACGCCCACAACCTGTACGGGCAGAACGAGAAGCTCACCCTGGACAAGCAGGAGTACCAGGGCATCCGCTCCGCCTTCGAGTTCAACCCGGACACCGAGCTCTACGAGCCGGTCACCGACATGGCCCACGCCCGCTGGTACCCGACGCTGACCGGGCTGGGCGACGGCCGGGTGGTCACCGTCTCCGGCCTGGACGACACCGGGGAGATCCTCGACGGCAACGACAACGAGGTCTACGACCCGAGGACCAAGTCCTGGTCCAAGGGCCCCGACCACTACTTCCCGACCTACCCGGCGATCTTCCTGACCGCCTCCGGCAAGCTCTTCTACTCCGGCTCCAACGGCGGCTACGGCCCCGGCGACAAGGGCCGCGAGCCCGGCTTGTGGGACGTGTCGACCGGGGCCTTCCAACCCGTCCCCGGCCTGCGCGACCCCAACCTCACCGAGACCTCCTCATCGGTGCTGCTGCCACCCGCGCAGGCGCAGAAGGTGATGGTGCTCGGCGGCGGTGGCGTCGGCGAGTCCCCGCTGTCCACGGCCCGCACCGACATCGCGGACCTGTCCTCCGCCGCGCCCGCCTTCACCCCGGGCCCGGACCTGCCGGCCGGCGGCACCCGCTACCTCAACAGCGTGATCCTCCCGGACGACACCGTCTTCACCACCGGCGGCTCCAGCGGCTACCGCGGCCGGGGCGACAGCGACCTGCTGAAGGCGCAGGTGTACCACCCGGACACCAACAGCTTCAGCACCGCCGCCGAGCCGGCCGTCGGCCGCGACTACCACTCCGAGGCGCTCCTGCTGCCGGACGGCCGGGTCGCCGTGCTGGGCTCCAACCCGCTCTTCGCCGACAAGGCCGAGACCCGGCCCGGCGGCTTCGAGCAGCGCATCGAGATCTACACCCCGCCGTACCTGTACCACGGCGAACGCCCGCAGGTCGGTGCCGTTCCGCAGGCGGCCGGGCTCGGCGGCACGCTGGCCGTCGGCACCGCACGGCCGGAGGCGGTCGCCGGCGCCAAGCTGATCCGGCCGAGTTCGGTCACCCACGTGACGGACGTCGAACAGCGCTCGGTGGCCCTGGACATCGCCGGACGGACGGCGGACGGCGTCTCGCTGACCCTGCCCCGCAACCCCGACCTGCTGCCGCCGGGCTGGTACATGCTGTTCCTGACGGACGCCGCCGGCACCCCGTCGGTCGCCCGCTGGATCCAGGTCACCGCGTAGCCGCAACGGCCCGCGCCGTGCGGGCCCGGGCCGGCGCGGGCGGCCGGGACAGGCACACACGCGGGCCCGTGCCGCCGCTCCGTCACGCCCGGGCCGGCGCGGGCGGCCTCAGCGCGCCGCCTGCGCCAGCCCGAGCGCGTACGGCAGCCAGAACTCGCCCGCCCGGGGCTCGCCCCGGCCGCAGTCGCCGTCCGACTCCCCCGGGTTCTTGATCCACAGGTAGGCGTCCACCCCGGGCCGGCCGGTCTCGGTGGTCGGCCGCTCGCCGAGCGCCCGCCCGGGCGGGTTGCACCAGGAGTCGCCGCCCAGGGCCCCGTTGCCGCTGCGGCTGGTGTCGATGACGAAGTTCTTCCCGCCCAGGGCCGCGGAGAGCCTGGCGCCGTACGCCGCGTTCCGCGCGGTGTCGTAGAAGTTGGCGACGTTCACGGCGAAGCCGTCCGCCGCCGCGATGCCCGACTTGCGCAGGGCGGTGGCCAGTTCCTCCGGGTCCTGCGCCCAGCCGGGGTTGCCCGCGTCCAGGTAG
The DNA here is from genome assembly GCF_044757675.1 of Kitasatospora sp. NPDC091257. Lineage (NCBI taxonomy): Bacteria > Bacillati > Actinomycetota > Actinomycetes > Kitasatosporales > Streptomycetaceae > Kitasatospora > Kitasatospora sp. NPDC091257. The sequence goes on along the minus strand of NZ_JBIVVI010001076.1, from coordinate 623 downwards.
ACCCGCGCGTTCGGGTTCTTCTTCAGCTCCTGGACGGCGAAGGCCAGCAGGCCGTACCGCTCGGCGGCCAGGTCGCCCTTGATCCCGCAGGTGTCCAGGGTGTGCGCGACGGCGTCCGGCTCCAGCACCACCCAGGCCTTGCGGTCGCCGAGGGCCTGGGCGACGCCGGTGATCCAGGCCCGGTAGGCGGCCGCGTCGGGGGCGCCGCCGGCCGAGTACTGGCCGCAGTCGCGGTGCGGGATGTCGTAGGCGACGAAGACCGCCGTCCGGCCCGCCTCGGCGGCCCGTCGGCTCACCTGCTCGGCGATCTCCCCGGCGCCCTGCTCGCCGAGCCACTGCGAGGAGGGCTGGGCGGCGATACGCAGCAGTTCGTCGGCCTCCGCCGTCCGGCCCTGCCCGCGCAGCGCGGACACCTGGTGGGCGGCGTTGGTCCGATCGGAGACGTAGAAGGCCTGGCCGGGAAGCTGGGCGAAGCCCGCGCCCGCCGCCGCGCCATCGGCCGCACCCGCGGCGGACGGAGCGGACCCGGTTCGCCGCTCGCCGCCGTCCGACCCGCTGCAGCCGGACACGGCCGCCAGTACCACCCCGGCCAGCAGCGCCCCCACGGCCCCGCGCAACGCCCC
>NZ_JBIVVI010001075.1:0-3143 GCF_044757675.1 Kitasatospora sp. NPDC091257 | reverse complement strand
CCGGCCGGTGTCCCGTACGGTGCCACCCCCGCCCACGGCATCCGGCTCCCCGAGGACGACCACGCATCATGACGTCGCCTACCGACATCGGCGCAGCACTCCAGCAGGACGGCGGCGAGGGCGGCGCACCGGAGCCGATCGGCCTGGGCAGCTCCCCGCTGCGCAGCGACGCGCTGCCCAAGGCGCTCGGCATCTACCCGTACGCGGCCGACCTGTGGGCCGAGGGGCTGTTGTGGGGCGCGGTGCTGCGCTCGCCGCACCCGCACGCCCGGATCCGGGGCATCGACACCTCGGCCGCGCTGGCGCTGCCCGGTGTGCACGCCGTGGTCACCGCCGCCGACCTGCCGCCCGGACCGGACGGCACCCCCGACGGTGCCCCGGCCGGGCCGATCGTCGCCGACCGGCCGGTGCTGGCCGCCGGCGTGGTGCGCCACCACGGCGAGCCGATCGCCGCGGTGGCCGCCGACCACCCGGACACCGCCCGGCTGGCGGTCGGCCTGATCGCGGTCGACTACGAGCCGCTGGAGGCCGTCACCGACCCGGAGCAGGCCTTCACCGCGCCGCCGCTGCACCCGGACGGCAACCTGTTCCGCCACCTGCCGCTGCGCACCGGGGACCCGGACGCGGTCGGCGAGATCGTCGTCGAGGGCCTCTACCAGGTCGGCCGGCAGGACCCGGCCCCGCTCGGCGCCGAGGCCGGGCTGGCCGTACCGCGCCCGGACGGCGGCGTCGAACTGCACCTGTCCTCCACCGACCCGCACGGCGACCGCGACCGCACCGCCGCCTGCCTGGGCCTGGAGCCGGACCGGGTCCGGCTGGTGGTCACCGGCGTGCCCGGCGCCACCACCGACCGCGAGGACCTCTCGTTCCAGGTCACCCTGGCCCTGCTGGCGCTGCGCACCGGCCGCCCGGTGAAGATGACGCTCACCCGCGAGGAGTCCTTCCACACCCATACCTCGCGCCACCCCGCGCTCCTGCGCTACCGCCACCACGCCGACGCCGAGGGCACGCTGGTGAAGGTCGAGGCGCAGATCCTGCTGGACGGCGGCGCCTACGCGGACGTCTCCGCCGAGGCGCTGGCCGCCGCGACGGCCTTCTCGGCCGGTCCGTACGTCTGCCCGAACGTCTTCGTGGACGCCTGGGCGGTGCGCACCAACAACCCGCCGGCCGGCCGGATGCGCGGCGAGGGCGCCCTGCAGGCGTGCTTCGCGTACGAGTCGCAGCTGGACCAGCTGGCCGCCCGGATCGGCGTGGACCCGGTGGAGATCCGCCGCCGCAACGCGATGTCCACCGGCGACCCGCTGCCCACCGGTCAGGCCGTCACCTGCCCGGCGCCGGTGCGCGCCCTGCTGGACGCGGTCGCCGCCGAGCCGCTGCCGGCCCTGCCGGTGGACGACCCGGACGCCGAGTGGCTGCTGCCCGGCGGGCCCGGCGGCGCGGGCGACCCGGCGGCGGTGCGACGCGGGATCGGCTACGCCGTCGGCATGGTGCACATGCTGGGCGCCGAGGGCGAGGACGAGGTCTCCACGGCGACCGTGCGGGTCAGCGGGGACCACGCCACGGTGATCTGCGCGGCGGTCGACGCCGGGCAGGGCTTCGCCACGCTGGCCCGGCAGATCGTGCAGACCGTGCTGGGCGTCAGCGAGGTCTACATCGCCCCGGCCGACAGCGACCAGTCGATCGCCGGGCCGTCCGCCCGCGGCCGGCACACCTGGGTCTCCGGCGGCGCCGTCGAGCGGGCCGCGCTGATGGTCCGCCACCAGCTGCTGCAGCCGATCGCGGCGAACTTCGGGATGTCGGCGGAGCTGCTCCAGATCGCCGACGGCAAGATCACCTCGTACGACGGGGTGCTCGGCATGCCCGTCGCCGAGGCGCTGGAGGGCAAGGAGCTCTGGGCCACCGCGCAGTGCCGCCCGCACCCCACCGAGCCGCTGGACGAGGCCGGGCAGGGCGACGCCTTCGTCTCCATCTCGTTCTGCGCGATGCGTGCGGTGGTGGACGTGGACATCGAGCTGGGCGCCGTGCGGGTGGTCGAGATGACGGTCGCCCAGGACGTCGGCCGGGCGCTGAACCCGCGCCAGATCGAGGACCGGATCGAGGCGGGGGTGGCCCAGGGCGTGGGCCTGGCACTGCTGGAGGACCTGCGGACGGAGGGCGGGGTGCTGCTGAACCCCTCGCTCACCGGCTACCGGCTCCCCACCGCGCTGGACACCCCGGAGGTGCGGATCGCCGCGCTGCTGGAGGAGCGCGACGTGGTGGCCCCGTTCGGCGCGAAGGCGGTCGGAGCCGTGCCCGCGGTGGTCGCCCCGGCGGCCGTCGCCGCGGCCGTGCGCGCCGCCACCGGCCTGCCGGTCGGCCGGCTGCCGATCCGGGCCGAGGACGCCGTCACCGCCTGACCGGGAGCTCCCGGGAAAGGCGGAAAGCAGGGAAAGGAAATTGCCGGTCGACTTTCGGAGTCGACCGGCAATTTCCTTTTCCGGTGAGGCCATGGCGGGAATCGAACCCGCGTGCACCGCTTTGCAGACGGTTCCCTAAGCCACTCGGGCACACGGCCAGTGAATTCATAGTGGCCGATCCGGGGGAGAGGGGTCAATGCCCTTTTGTAAATTCTGTATGGCAATGTGTGCTACCGTCGGGGACAGGTGGCGGTATTTCCGCCACCCCGGACGAGCGCGTCGTACCCGGTGACGACAAGACGGCGCAGTTCAGCGGCAATCCGGCCGCTGTGGACTGCGGAGGTAGCACCGTCATGGCCTGGCTCGTTCTGATCGTCTCGGGTGTCCTGGAGACCATTTGGGCGGTCGCCCTGGAATCGTCCAAGGGCTTCACTCGCCTCGTTCCCAGCCTCGTCTTCGGCATCGCACTGCTGTTCAGCATGGGCGGCCTGGCGTACGCGATGCGCACCATTCCGATCGGCACCGGCTACGCCGTCTGGGTGGGCATCGGAGCGGTCGGCACCGCGGTCTACGGCATGGCCGTCCTGGGGGATCCGGTGACCATGGCCCGGATCGCCTGCCTGCTGCTGATCGTCTCCGGCGTGGTGGGCCACACGCCACCACGGTCCGCAGCGCCACCAGGAGCATGCCCGGACGCAGGATCGACGAGGTCCTCCTCGCCTGGGCCGCCGCGGACGCCGTCAGCCC
>NZ_JBIVVI010001074.1:0-3145 GCF_044757675.1 Kitasatospora sp. NPDC091257 | reverse complement strand
TCCAGCAGGACGAAGCGGTCGGGGTGCTCGGTCTGCGCGGTGCGCACCAGGCCCCAGGCGGCGGCGCCGGCCGGGTCGGCGACCGGGTCGCCGGGGGCGGCGGCGACCGCGTCGCGGGTGAGCACCACCAGGCGGGCGGGCGTGAAGCGGTCGTCGGCCAGCCAGTCCTGGAGCACCGTCAGCACCCGGGCGACGGCCTCCCGCGCCGAGCCGGCCGGGCAGGGCAGCACCACGATTCCGGGCACGTGGCCGTCCTCGTCGACGGCCGCGGCCAGGGCGTCCTCGGCGTCCAGCAGCGCGAGGTCCGCGGGCACGGCGACCTCGGTGCCGCCGTCGGCCGGGCGCCGCCAGTCCACCCGGTACAGCCCGGCCGGGTCGGCGGACGGACCGGCGGGGGCGGCCGCGCGCAGCACGAGGCGCTCGACGGTGACGACCGGCCGGCCGTCGCCGTCCCAGGCCACCAGGGAGAGCGCGTCCTCACCCAGCGGGCTGATCCGGGCCCGGACGCCGGGGGCACCCGAGGCGCGCAGGGCGACCCCGGTCCAGGAGAACGGCAGTCCGGCGGTGAGCGCGGCGGGGCCGGCTCCCCCGTCGGCCGTCGAACGGACCGCGAGCGCGTGCAGGACGGCGTCCAGCAGCGCCGGGTGCAGGCCGTAGCGGCGGGCCTCCTCGGGGTCTCCGGCCCGGGCCTCCAGCAGGATCGCGTCACCGTGGCGCCAGGCGGCGGCCAGGCCGCGGAAGGCCGGGCCGTACGCCAGTCCGGCCGTCTCCAGCAGCTCGTACACGGCGTCCACGTCGGCCGGGGCGGCGTCGGCGGGGGGCCACTGCTGCGGGGCCGGCTCGGCCGCCGCGCCGTCGGCGGTGGGGGCCAGCACGCCGGTCGCGTGCCGGGTCCAGGGCCGCTCCGGCCAGTTGTCGTCGGCCCGCTCCTCGGGCCGGGCGTGCACCGTGACGGTGCGGCGGCCGTCCGGGCCGGCGGCGCCGACCGCCACCTGGACCTGGACCGCGCCGCGGTCGGGCAGCGCCAGCGGGGCCTCCAGGACCAGTTCGTCGAGGTCACCGCAGCCGACCTGGTCGCCCGCGTGGACGGCGAGTTCGACGAAGGCGGTGCCGGGAACGACGACCCGGCCGTGCACCCGGTGGTCGGCCAGCCACGGGTGGGCGTCGGCGGACAGCCGTGCGGTGAACAGCAGTTCGTCCCCGCCGGCGAGCGAGATCCCGGCGCCGATCATCGGGTGGCCGATGGCGCTCAGGCCCGCCGCGGTGACGTCGCCGCGCCAGGAGGCGGTGTTGGGCCAGTACGGCGCGGTCTCGAAGGCGTAGGTCGGCAGGTCCAGCAGGCGTCCGTCACCGAAGACGGCGGCCCAGTCGACGGCGCCGCCGTGCACGTGCAGGCCGGCCAGCGCGGTGGCGACGCTCAGCGGCTCGGGCCGGTCGCGGCGCAGCAGCGGGGCCAGGAAGACGGTGTCCTCGCGGTGGGCGAGGCTCTCCCGGGCCATGGCGGTGAGCACGCCGTCGGGCCCGAGTTCGAGGTAGCGGGTGACGCCCTGCCCGTCGAGGTGCCGGACCCCGTCGGCGAACCGGACGGTCTCGCGGACCTGCCGGGCCCAGTGGTCCGGGTCGGCCAGCTGCTCGGCGCCGACGGGGGCGCCGGTGAGGTTGGAGACCACCGGGATCACCGGCGGCCGGAACGCGAGCCCCGCGACGACCTCGCGGAACTCCGCCAGCATGCCGTCCATGTGCGGCGAGTGGAAGGCGTGCGAGACCCGCAGCTCGCGGGTGCGCAGGTCGCGTTCGCGCCAGGTGGCGGCGAGCGCCAGGACCGCTTCGCGGTCGCCGGAGACGACCGTCGAGGCCGGCCCGTTGACGGCGGCGACGGCGACCCGGTCGGCCACCGCGGCCAGGTCCTCGCGGACCCGCGCCTCGTCCGCGCCGACGGCGAGCATCGCGCCGCCCTCGGGCATCGCCTGCATCAGCCGGCCGCGCGCGGCGACCAGGGTGCAGGCGTCGTCCAGCGGGAGCGCGCCCGCGACGTGGGCGGCGGCGACCTCGCCGACCGAGTGGCCGAGCAGGAAGTCGGGGGCCGGGCCGAAGGCGGTCGCCAGGCGGTACAGCGCCACCTCGACCGCGAACAGCGCGGCCTGGGTGTAGGCGGTCCGGTCGAGCAGCGCGGCGGTGTCGCTGCCGGGCTCGGCGTCGAGCACGGCGCGCAGCGGCGGGTCGAAGTGCGGGTCCAGCCGCTCGCACACCTCGGCCAGGGCCTCGGCGAACACGGGCTGGGCGGCGGCCAGTTCGGCGCCCATCCGGGCGCGCTGGGCGCCCTGGCCGGTGAACAGGAAGGCCAGCTTGCCGCTCCTGCGGGCGGCGGCGCCGCGCACCACCCGGCCGCTCTCGGTGCCGTCCTCCAGGGCGGCCAGGCCGGCCAGCAGGCCGGCGCGGTCGGCCGCGACGACCACCGCGCGGTGGCTCAGCGCGGCGCGGGTGACGGCCAGCGAGCGGCCGAGGTCCGCCGGGTGCACCGCCGGGTCGGCCGTCAGCAGGGCGCGCAGCCGCGCGGCCTGGCCGCGCAGCGCGGCCTCGCTCTTGGCGCCGAGGACGAAGGGGAGTTCCGCGCCGGCCGGGCCTGCCATGGCCTCCGCCGCCCCGGGCTCCGCGGCCGCGGGCTCGTCGGCCTCCTCCAGGATGATGTGGGCGTTGGTGCCGCTGATGCCGAACGAGGACACGCCGGCGCGGCGCGGCTCGGCGCCGCGCGGCCAGGGCCGGGACTCGGTGAGCAGTTCCACCGCGCCGGCCGACCAGTCCACGTGCGGGGTCGGTCCGTCCACGTGCAGGGTGGCCGGCAGCACGCCGTGCCGCAGCGCCATCACGGCCTTGATCACGCTGGCCACGCCGGCCGCGGCCTGGGCGTGCCCGATGTTGGACTTGACCGAGCCGAGCCACAGCGGACGGTCCTGCGCCCGGCCCTGGCCGTAGGTGGCCAGCAGGGCCTGGGCCTCGATCGGGTCGCCCAGCTCGGTGCCGGTGCCGTGCGCCTCGACCAGGTCGACGTCCCCGGTGGACAGCTTGGCACTGGCCAGGGCCTGCATGATGACCCGCTGCTGGGACGGCCCGTTGGGGGCGGTGAGCCCGTTGGAGGCGCCGTCCT
>NZ_JBIVVI010001073.1:0-3148 GCF_044757675.1 Kitasatospora sp. NPDC091257 | reverse complement strand
CCCTGCAGGGGGCGTTCGGCGCCCTGCTCGCCCCCTCCGCGCTGGGGCTGCTCTCCACCACCTTCTCCGATCCACGGGAACGCAGTACGGCCTTCGGCATCTTCGGTGCGATCGCCGCCGGAGGCTCCGCGATCGGCTTCATCGCCGGCGGGCTGCTGACCGAGTACCTGAACTGGCGCTGGTGCCTGTTCGTCAACGTGCCGATCGCCGTCGTCACCGCCTTCGCGGCGTTCAACGTGCTGAAGCGCGACCACGTCGGGAAGGGCCGCCGGACGCCGCTGGACCTGCCCGGGGCACTGCTCGGCTGCGGCGGCCTGCTGGCGATCGTCTACGGCACCTCCGAGGCCGTGAGCCGGGGCTGGGGCGACGGCCTGGTGATCGGCTCGCTGGTCCTGGGCGTGGCGCTGCTCGCGGCCTTCGTGCTGGTCGAACGGCGCACCGCGCACCCGCTGCTGCCGCTGCACATCGTCGCCGACCGCAACCGCGGTGGCGGCGCGCTCTCGGTGGGCCTGGCGATGGTCGGCATGTTCGGCCTCTTCCTGTTCCTGACCTACTACCTGCAGGCCATCAAGCACTTCTCGCCGATCATGTCCGGCCTGTCCTTCCTGCCCATGACGGCCGCCATCGTGCTGAGTTCGACGGGCGTCGCGGCCCGGTTGATGACCAGGGTGCCGTCCCGGAACCTGATCGGCCCGGGGCTGCTGCTCGCCGCGGCCGGGATGGCCTGGCTGACCCAGATGCGGGTGGACAGCGCGTGGGCCGGCATGGTGCTGCCCGCCGAGCTGCTGCTCGGCTTCGGCATGGGCCTGGTGTTCATGCCGGCGATGAGCCTGGCCACCCTCGGGGTCGCCCCGAACGAGACCGGCGCGGCCTCGGCCACCATCAACTCGGCCCAGCAGGTGGGCGGCTCGGTCGGCACGGCGCTGCTGAACACGATCGCGGCGAGTGCCACCGCGAGCTTCCTGGCCACCCGGATCGCCTCCGACCCGGCGGTGCGGGCCGAGGGCGCGGTGCACGGCTACGTGGTCGCGACCTGGGTGGCGACGGGCGTCCTGCTGGCGGCCGCGCTGGTCGCGGTGCTGATGATCAACCACCGGCCGGCGCCCGGTGAGGCCACCGCCGTCGAGGGCGGCGCCTCCGGGGCGGAGGCGCCGGCTGCGGCCGTACCGGCCGGGGACGGTCGTCCGACGGACCTGCGGGCGGCGGCCGCGGCCGATGTCAGGGCCAACGTCCGCCCCGCGGGCGAGGGGCGGGCGGAGGCCGGGGTGGAGACCGGAGCGGAGCGGCCGTCGATCGATTGAAATTTGCAGCAAGGTCTTGCAGTCAACCTCCGGCGCCTGCTTGACTCCTGGCCACCGTCCAGGGATCAAGGAGGCGCCGCCGTGCTGTCCGAGAACGTGCCGCCCGAGAACGTGCCGTCCGGGGCCGCGCAGCCCGAGTTCGACCTGCTCGTCGTCGGTGGCGCCGGCGTGGACACCATCGTCCGGGTCGAGCGGCTGGAAGTCCCGCCCGGCGACTCGCAGCTCGTCGAACCGGTGCGGGACTACGTCGGCCACACCGGCAACGGCGTCGCCCTCGGCGCCCACCACCTCGGCCTGCGCACCGCGTTCATCGACTTCCTCGGCGACGACGCCCAGGGCGACCTGATCCGCGCCCACTACGCGCGCCACGGCCTGCACTTCGCGCACCTGGTGAGCCCGCACGGCACCCCGCGCGGGGTCAACCTGGTGGACGCGGCCGGCCGCCGGTTCTCCTTCTTCGACGCCCGCCACCCCGCCGACCTGCGGCTGCCGCGCGACCTCTACCTGCCGTACGCCGAGCGCAGCCGGCACGTCCACCTGTCCATCACCGGCGTCAACCGGGACATGTACGGCGACCTCCACCGCCTCGGCCGCACCACCTCCACCGACCTGCACGACTGGGACGGCGTCGACCCGTACCGCCGTGCGTACGCGCTCGGCTCCGACCTGGTCTTCCTCTCCGCGGCCGGCTGCCCCGGCCGGCACGAGGAGGTGATGCGCGCGATCCTCGCCGAGGGGCGCGCGCGGGTGGTCGTCGCCACGGCCGGCGCCGAGGGCTGCCACCTGCTCACCCGGGACGACCCCGCGCCGCGCCACCTGCCGGCCGTCGACCCGGGCCGCCCGGTGGTGGACAGCAACGGCGCCGGGGACGCCTTCGTGTCGGGCTTCCTGTACGCCTGGTTCCAGGGCCGTTCGCCGCTGGACTGCGCCCGGGCCGGTACGGTGGCCGGGGCCTTCGCCTGCACCGCCGCCGGGACCCACACCGCCTTCGTCGGAGCCGCCGAACTGGATGCGGTGCTCGCCGGTCCGTGACGCCGGGGGGTGCGGCCGGGTGGCGGGTTTCTCATCGAGCTCCAAGGAGCCGGTCACGCCCCTACCAGGCTGAGGCGGCATAGTCGTTGACCGAACGCCGCCCCCGATCGCCCCGGCAGGAGAAACAGGCATGGGCAAGCACAGCCGCCAGAGGTCGCGCCGCCGCAGACTCCTGGCCCCGTCCCTGTTCACCGTGCTGTCCGCGGTGGCGGTCGCCGCCCTGCTGAGCGGGACGCACGGGCTGGACCTGTCGGACGCGACGGCCGCCGGGAAGGCGGCCCGCAGCACCCGTGCCGCCGCCGCGCCCGCCCCGGCCACCGATCCGGCGGCGGCCACCCAGGTCGCGGCCCCCGCGTCCTCCGCGCCCGCGCCCGCGACCCCGACCGCCGCCCCGCCGCCGGTCGACCCGTCCACCGCGGCCGCCACCTCCGCCGCCCCCGCCGCCTCCGACGTCGCCCTCGGCGCCACCGGCCCGGCCCCGGCCGGCGACCGTGAAGCCGGGACCGTCGGTGCGCTGTTCGGCGGCGCGTTGGCGGCCGGCAACCACTTCTGCACCGCCAGCGTGTTGCACAGCGCCACCGCCAACCTGCTGCTGACCGCCGCGCACTGCCTCAGCAGCACCGACGGCGTCACCTTCGCCCCCGGCTACCGCGACGGCTCCGCCCCGTACGGCACCTGGCAGGTGACCGCGATCCACACCACCGCCGGCTGGGCCCGGAAGGGCGACGTCGTCCGCGAGGGTCTTGGGCAGGCTCTTGAGCTCCTGGCGCACGTCCGCGTCCAGCTCGAAGCCGGTGATGTCCTCCGGGATCGGC
>NZ_JBIVVI010001072.1:0-3149 GCF_044757675.1 Kitasatospora sp. NPDC091257 | reverse complement strand
CCCTGGCTGCGGACCGCCGGGCTCACCGGGCCGGGGCCTGCTCCCGGGGCAGCCGCCAGACCAGTTCCTCCCCGGTCTCGGCCGGGGCGAGCGCCTCCGCCGGGCGGCGCAGGTACTCGGTGAAGCCGAGGCGGGCCGGGACGGCGCCGCTGGCCCGGTTGGCCGGGTCGTGGACGATCTCGACGTACTCCACCCCGGGGAGACGGAAGGCCTCACCGGCCAGGGCCCGCACGCTCCGGGTGGCCAGCCCGCGCCCGGTGGCGGCGGGGTGCAGCCAGTAGCCGATCTCTCGGACCCCGGCCGGGGTGTCCTCGCGCCGGAACAGCCCGCAGGCGCCGACGATCGCGCCGTCGAGAACGATCGCGTACGTGAAGTCCTGCCCGCTCGCCCAGAGTTCCGCCCGGCCGGTGAGGAACTCGGCGGTCTTGGCCCGGCTGTGCTCGGCCACCCAGGGCATCCAGGGCCGCAAGTGCTCCAACGACTCCTCGATGACCGCGAAGAACTCGGACAGGTCCGACTCGCCGTCGAAGCGGCGAAGGACGGCCCCGTCCATGGCGATGACGTGCTGGGGATGGTTCATGGCAGGAGGATGGTCCGTACACCCTCTGCCCGGCAAAGGATTTTGTCGCGGAGCCGGACGCGGCTCAGCCCCGGCCGGCACCGGCGCGGCCGACCGGGGTGCGCCGCTGCAGCAGGACGGCCGCCTCGCGGTCGGTGACCTCGTGGAACTCGCCGTACCAGGGCCCGGCGGCGTGCGCGTAGCGGGGCAGATGGAGGCAGACCACCGCGTCCACGTCCCGGCGCAGGTCGGCCGCGATCCGGGCGTCGCAGACCGGCGCCGCGAGGATCAGCCGCGCCGGGTGGTCGGCGGCGAGGGCGTGGACGGCCGCCCGGGCGGTGAGGGCGTCGGTCAGGCCGTCGGAAACCAGGACGACGGTGCGCCCGTCCAACGGCAGCCGGTCCCGGCCCGGGCGGTAGAGCGCCTCGCGGCGGTGGACCTCCACCCGCTCCCGCTTGACGCTCGCGCCCAGCTCGGCCGCGGTGACGCCGAGGTTCCTCAGGGTGTGCCGGTCGACCAGCGGCGCGTCGCCGTCGGCGATCGCGCCGATCGGGCGGTCGTGGCCGCGGACGGCCAGTGACCGGACCACCGTGGCGTCGAGCGGGGCGTCCAGGGCCTCGGCGACCTCCGCCGCCACCGGCAGCCCGCCGGGGGCGAGCCCGAGAACCACCACCCCGGTACCGGCCCGCCCGCTCAGCAGCGGGGCGAGCCTGCGGGCCAGCTGGTGTCCGGCGGTGCTGCGGTCGAGGAATCTCACGGGTCCGTCCTTGTTCTCCTGCGTTCGTGCCCCTGCCGGGCCCCGGGGCGGCAGGAACCGGCGAGCGTCCCGCGGCCCCGCCACCAAGGCGACTTCCCCGCCACGGCGGGCTCTAACGTCCTCGCGCGAAACGTCTGCGCGCGAAACGTCCGCGCGCGCCGGCCCGCGCGGGCGGCCCGGGACGTGCTCCCGGGCCGGCGGCGGTACGTGTGTCCCGGCCGGGTTCGGGCAGACGCGGGGCATGGACGACCGACGGACGGTGCTCCCGCCCGCACCCGGGATACTCGCGGGTACGGCCGTCCGCGCGGCCCGGCACGGCGCGCGCGATGATGGTCGGGACGGCGCCCCGCCGTCCCCACCGGACCGGGAGCGAGCCATGCCACGGCCATCCGAGCAACCCTGCGAACCCACCGGGGAGCACGAGTCCGGCGGCCTGTGGGTCGAGGTCGGGGACCGGGGGCCGGTACGGATCGTCACCGTCACCGGGGAGCTGGACCACGACACCGCGGACGACCTGCGGACCGCCCTCGCCCGGCCGCCGTCGGCGTCCGGCATCGAGCGGATCGTCGTCGACCTCGCCGGCCTGCGGTTCTGCGACTCGACCGGGTTGAACGTCCTGCTGCGCGCCCGGCTGGACGCCGAGGGGGACGGGGTGCGGCTGGAGCTGGCGGGCGCCGGCCCGCTGGTGGTGCGACTGCTCGCGATCACCGGGGCCGACGGCGTGCTGCGGGTCCACCCCGACCTCCGCACGGCGCTGGAGGCGCCCGGCGAGGGCCCGGCCGGGCCGGCCGCACCGCCCGAGCCGAGGTGAGGAGGCAGACCGTGGACCGCCCCGGGAACGGTGGGCCGCCGAGTCGGGAGCAGAGCAGGCGGCTGGCGCTGGAGGGCAGCGCCGGCGCGGTGCAGCGCAGCCGGGAGTTCAGCCGGCGGGCGCTGGTGTCCTGGCAGTGGCTGCCGGCCCCCGACGAGGACCGGCGGGCCGCGGCCGAGGACGTCCTGCTGATGGTCTCCGAACTGGTCACCAACGCCTGCCTGCACGCCCCCGGCGGCCCGCGCGAGCTGCGGCTCCACTGGGACGGCGCCCGGCTGCGGGTGGAGGTCGCGGACGCCAGTCCCGTCCCGCCGCGGCTGCGCCCCTTCGCCGGTGCGGGGCGGCCGGGCGGGCACGGGCTGCGGGTGGTGGACCGGCTCGCCGACGCCTGGGGATCCCGGCCCGAGGACGGCGGGAAGCTGGTCTGGCTGGAGGTGCCGCGCCCGCCGGCCCTGACGACGGCCGGGGCGGGCGGGGCGCCCGGGGAGCCGCAGCGGCCCGGCTGATCGCGGCCCGTCCCCGCCCGGGGGTTTCCGGCGTTCCGCAGCGGACAGCCGCAGGGGTGTGAGCGCCGGCATCGACCGAGCCCGGTCCTCACCGAGCGAGAGGAGCGCGGAGCCATGACGCAGCGCCCGCCGAAGTCCGGGGACCCGGCCGTCGACCGGGCCGAGGGGCTCAGCATCGAGGTCCGGCCGTGGGCCCTGGGCACCGTCCTGGTGCTGGTCGGCGAGCTCGACCTCGACTCCAGCGGGGACCTGCGGGCCGCGCTCGACCGGGCTTTCGCCGAGCCGGCCGGCGTGGTCGTGGTGGACTGCGCCGGACTGGAGTTCTGCGACTCCACCGGGCTCAACGCCCTGCTGCGGGCCAAGGCCCGGGCGGCGGTGGACGGCAGCCGGATCGAGCTGGCCCGGCCCCGGCCGCTGATCCTGCGGATGCTCGAACTCACCGGCGCCACCGACGCCTTTCCGATCCGCGAGACCGTGCCGGGCTGAGGCCGGTGGGGCCGCTGGGGCCTGCCGCCC
>NZ_JBIVVI010001071.1:0-3150 GCF_044757675.1 Kitasatospora sp. NPDC091257 | reverse complement strand
ACTCCGGCGAGTTGAGGACGGCGGGGTCGGTGGTGGCGGCGGCCCATCCGTGGCGTGCCACACTTCCTGTCCCGCCTCGCCGTCGCCGGCACCGCCACCGTGCTCGCCGCCGGACTGATCACCCCGACCACCGCCCAGGCCGCCGCCCGGCCCGGCGACCGCGCCGCCGCACTGCGGTGGACGGCCCTCGGCGACTCCTACACCGCCGGGGTCATCGTGGCCACCGGCGACGAGACCGAACCGCGCGACGGCTGCGCCCGCACCGTCGACTCCTATCCCGAGATCCTCCGCCGCGACCTCGGCTCCCTGGTCGCCCTGCGCAACGTCAGCTGCAGCGGCGCCACCACCGGCAGCGTCGACACCGGCGCGCAGTCCCCGCTCGGCCGGCCGCTCCCGCCGCTCGGCACCGACCCCAACGGCCCCTACCCGTCCGTCCCGCCGCAGATCGACGCCGTCGACCCGGCCACCGACCTGGTCACCGTCGGGATCGGCGGCAACGACCTCGGCTTCGCCGAGATCCTCAAGAGCTGCATCGAACTCGGCGCCGTCCAGCTCGGCCGGGGCACGCCCTGCAAGAACAAGTTCGACGCGAGCCTGCCCGACCGCCTGAACCGGCTGCGCGGCGACTACGCCCGGATGCTGACCGCGCTGCACGCCAAGGCCCCGTCCGCCAGGGTCCTCACCGTCGGCTACCCGCACCTCGTCCCCGAGGACGCCGCCCTCTGCCAGTACGGCAACCCCCTGCAGTTCGGCACCTTCACCACCGGCGACCTCGCCTGGGCCCGCACCGCGCTCCTGGAGCCGCTCAACACGCTCATCGCCCAGGACACCGCCGCCCGCGGCGACACCTTCGTGAACCTCTACCCCGCCAGCGCCGGCCACAGCGTCTGCGACGCCGACCACTGGCTGGACGGCGTGCTGACCAGCGTCATCCCCCTCGAATACGCCGTGGTGCATCCCAACGCCCTCGGCCAGGCCCACACCGCCGCCCTGGTCGAGGACGCCCTCCTCGCCGGCTGACCCGTCCCGCGACGCGGCCCCCGACGACCGGCCCGACGGGCGGGACCACCGAAAACCGGTGGCCCGCCCGCCCGTCGGGGATCATCCTGGTCCGATGCCCATCGACATCCGCGAGGCCACCCCCGAGGACTGGCCCGCCATCTGGCCGTTCTTCCACGCCGTCGTCGCCGCCGGCGAGACCTTCCCCTACCCCCTGGACATGTCCTCCGAGCTGGGCCGGGAGTGGTGGATGCTCGCCGCCCCGAACCGCACGGTGGTCGCGGTGGACGAGGACGGACGGGTCCTCGGCACCGCCACCATGAACCGCAACCGCCCCGGCAACGGCTCGCATGTGGCCAGCGCCAGCTACATGGTCGACCCGGCCCACCACGGCGAGGGAATCGGTCGGGCCCTGGTCGAGTACACCCTCGACTGGGCCCGCCGGGCCGGCTTCCGCGCCATGCAGTACAACGCGGTGGTCGCCAGCAACCACCACGCCGTGAAGCTCTACCAATCGCTCGGCTTCGAGATCGTCGGCACCGTCCCCGAGGCCTTCCTCCACCCGGTGGACGGCTACGTCGGCCTGCACGTCATGCACCGGCCGCTGTAACCGTCCTACTCCTCGATCGCCCCGCCGACCCGCCGCAGGTGCTGCCGGAAGCTGTACGCCGGGTCCGCGGCGCGGCGCCGCAGGTACTCGTCGAAGGCGGTCTGCCGCCGCAGCGTGTCCCCGGCCGCGATCCGCCCGGCCTGCGCGCGCTCGGTCCGGGCGATCGCGCCGGCCGTCCCCAGCACCTCGGCGACCCGGTCGGCGGGCACGAACAGCACCCCGTCCGCGTCGGCGAACACCACGTCCTCGGCGCTCACCGGGTGCGGGCCGAACTTCGCCGTCAGCAGCGCCTCCGGCTCCCGGCCGTCCAGCCGCACCGGGCCGAGCGGCAGTGCCCCGTAACTGAAGACCGGCAGCCCGATCTCCAGCAGCTCGGGCGTGTCCCGGTGCAGCCCCCACACCACGATCCCGGCCACCCCGGCGGCCCGCGCCTCCAGCACCGCGAGGTCCCCGATGCAGGCCTCGTCGGTCCGCCCGCCGTTGTCGACCACCAGCACGTCCCCGTCCCGGGCCGCGCCGTACGCCTCCAGGAACACGTCCACGCTCCCGTAGTGCCGCACCGGCAGCACCCGCCCCGCCCCTTGCTGCGCCGGGCGTTCGCCACCGCGATCAAGGCCCTGCACGAGCTGGCCGAGCAGGCCGCCGTGCCGGGCCGGCCGGTGGTGACCGCGGTGAGGGCGCTGTCGGCTGGGGGATGGCTGCCGGAGCCGACCGGCCAGGCCCGGTACGTCGCCGTGCTCGCCGTCACCGCGCACCCGCCGACCGCCTGACGCGGGCATTGCGCGAGTTGTGCGACAGCCCCACGCGCGGCGCCGGCGCGACGCTACTGCCCGCAGCGGCCTACGGTCCGGCTCGGCCCTGGCGCCCACGTCAAGGAGGATCGGTGCCCGCGGAGAGCATGTTCGTTGCGCAGATGGCGCGCCTGTACCTGGCGGTGCCGGGTGCGGTCGCGCCTGCGGACCCGGTGGCGGCGATGCCGTCCGGGTGGAAGGAAGCCGGGCTGTTCAAGCCGGGTTCGTTGGAGTGGAACACCGACCCGAAGTTCGAAGACCTCAAGTCTCATCAGTTGAGGTATGCGGCGCGCACCATCCAGACCGAGGACGCCGCAACCATCAAGGTCGAGCTTCAGGAGTGGAACGCCAGCAACCTCGTCGCGGTGTACGGCGGCGGCGAGGTCACGACCGTCACCCAGGGCGGCAAGACGTTCTACCGGTTCAACCCGCCGAAGGTGGGTGGGCGCAAGCAGTTCGCGGCGGTGGTCGAGCTGATCGACGGCGCGAAGCACTACCGGCGGGTCGTGCCGCTGTGCGAGCAGGTCGCGTCGGTGAACCAGAAGTTCCCTAACGACGCCGAGTCGACGTTGCCGCTGGAGCTCAAGGTGATTGGGGGCGAGGCCGGTGACCCCTGGTACGACCTGACCGACGACCCGGGCTTCGCCCCGGCAGCGGCGTGAACTTCCCCTGGTAGTAGGCGGTCTGGTGCTGTGCCCATCCGCAGCCCGTGCGCCTACTGTGGATCACGTCGGGCAGCTCTCTCCCCCC
>NZ_JBIVVI010001070.1:0-3152 GCF_044757675.1 Kitasatospora sp. NPDC091257 | reverse complement strand
CCTCCCCCGCCCTGGCCTCCGGTGCCACGCCCCTGCGGGTCCTGACTCGCCCCGAGCACTGGGAACTGGCCGAAGGGGTGCGCCGGGCTGGGGTGAGCAGCTTCGGCGTCGGCGGCACCAACGCCCACGTCGTCCTGGAGGAATCCCCGGCATCGGAGACCGCTCCCGGACGGCGCCCGACCACGCTCCACGACGCGGGCTACCGGCCCCGCCGGATCTGGCCCGAGCCCGTGACCGGCACCACCGACTGCGTCGGCACAGCCGAGCCCGCCGGGGCTCAGGTGGAGTTCCGGCGCAGCAGCTGGGCCCAATGGCCCGGACGCGCCAGCACCGAGGCCCCCCGCTGGACGTGTGTCGTCCTGATGGCCGAGCACAACCACACGGGCCGCCGGCTGTTCGATCTGCTGTCCGCAGCGGCACCCGAGGGCACCCCGGTCATGTGGGCGCCGGACGGCCTCGCCGAGGCACCTCAGGGCAGGACGCTGGTGGTGTGCGGGTACGCACTCGGCGCCGGCTCCCAGTCCGTACAGCGTGCCTACGACGCCCTGGCCGCGTTGGCCGCCCGCGCCGCGGGCTGGCCCGCCGCCTGCGGCGTGGACGTCGTGGCGCTCACCCGGCGCGCGCACCCGGTGCTCGGCACCGAGGGCGGCGACCCCCGGGCGGCCACACTCACGGGCCTGGCCCGGGCGCTGTCGATGGACGTGCCCACGCTCCGCATCCGCACCCTCGACCTGGAGGGCACTCAGCCCTGGGCACTGGCCGAAGCGGTGCGGCGCGGCGTGGGCTGGGCCGCCGAGCCCGTGCTCGCCCTGCGCGGCCGACGCTGGTGGAGCCCCGCCTACCCGCCCGTGCCCGAACCCGAGCCGGGATCGGTCGGCGGTGTGTCGGTCGTCGTGGGAGTCGGGCAGATCGGCACCGCCACCGCCCACGTCCTCGCTGCCACCGGCGGCACCCTGGTGCTCGCGGCCCGGCCCGGCCCCGGCCTGCGCAAGGCCCACCGTCTGGCCGACGACCTCGCCGCGCAACCGGCTCGCATCGTCGTGCGGGAGTGCGACGCCGCCGACCCCCGCGACCTCACGGCCCTCATCGCGCACGTCACCCGTGACCTGGGCCGGATCGAGCGGATCGTCATGGCTGCCGGGATCTCCGGTCAGGGCGCCTACCAGGACAGCACCTGCCTGCCCTCGTGGGGCGAGGAGCAGCACTTCGTCCTCAAGATCGACGCTGCCGCGACGCTGCGTGCCGCGGCCGCCAACCACCACGTGCGGCGCGTCGTGCTGATGTCCTCCCTCGCCGGGGTGCTCGGCGCGATCGGCCTGCCGGCCTACAGCGCGGCGTCGGCGGCGACCGACAGCTACGCCCTGCACGCCGAATTCGCCCGCACCCGCTGGCTGAGCATCGGCTGGGACGCCTGGCAGCACCACGACGCCACCGCCTCGGCCCATGAACAGCGCATGGTTCAGGGCGGCCTCACCTCCCAGGAAGCCGAAGAGGCCCTGACCCGCCTGCTGCTGTCCGACCAGAGCGGACACGTCCTCGTCGCCAAGGGCCGCTTCCCCGAGCGCTACGAGCGGTACGTGCGCGCCCCGCTGGGGACTGTCCGCGCCCCCGAACCGCCGGTGCCGGCCGACACGCCGCAGGCCGACCTGCTCGTGACCCTGCTGGATGCGTGGCGCAGCTGCCTGGCCGACCCCGACCTGGGCCCGGACGACGACCTGGCCGCACACGGCGCCGACTCCCTCACCGCGATCGACGTCCTCGCCCGGGTCGGCGCCCAGACCGGCCGCGTCCTGCCCACCGAGCTGTACTTCGCCGCCTCCTCCGTCCGCGACCTCGCCGCCGCGATCGACTCGACCACGACCACCGGCCAGCCGCCGCACACCGCAGCGGTCCGGCGCTGGGGCCAGGGCGACCGGTCGACGCTGTGGTGCATGCATCCGATCAGCGGATCTGCCGACGCCTTCGCCGCCCTGGCCGCCCAACTCGGCGACAGTCACCAAGTCCACGCACTGCCCGGCCCGCCCCTGTCCGACGTCACCGGCGAGATCCCGATCGAGGACCTGGCCCGCCGCCATCACGAGCAGCTCACCGCCAGCGCGCCGCGCCCTGACGTCGTCCTCGGCTTCTCCTTCGGCGCTCACCTCGCTCTGGCCGTCGCACAACACGTGTACGACACCACCGGGCACGCCCCCACCGTGGTCGTCCTCGACATGCCCGCACCCGCAGGCCCCGGCCCCCGCAGCATCACCCAAGTCCCCGCCGCCGAGATCGTGGCCGCCATCACCAGCCACCGGGCCCGCGAAGCCGGTCAGCGCCTCGCCGTGGACCCGTACAACCTGCGCCACGACCCTCCCGAGCAGGCCATGGCCGACCTGCTCGACGACCTACGCGCCCAGCAGGTCGTGCCCGAGTCCTTCACCACCGAACTCGCCACCCGGCTCGCTGCCGGCTACCGCCACCGCCTTGCCGCCGCCGAGCGCTACCGGCCCCGCCCCTACCCGGGCCGCGTCGTGGTGGTGCGTGCCGCCGAGGCCGAGTACAACGACTCGCTGCTCGCGGGCGTCCTGCCCGCCCCTGCCGACGACCCCTCCTGGGGCTGGGCCGCCCTCGCACAGCACGGCCACGCCGTCCACGTCCTCGACGCCCACCACACCACGATCCTCCAGCACCCGAGCGTGGCCGACATCGTCCACCACAACGCCCCACGTCCGGAAGGACTTTCGACATGACGCCGCTCCGAGCCGTCTGGGCGCCCGACGGCGCCTTCACCGCGGCCCGCACGGCCGGCTGGGCGGACCTGCTCACCACCGGCCACGCCGACGAAGCCGCCCCGCTGCTCCTCAACGCCAACCTCGCCGCCCGCCACCACGACGGCCCCACCGTCGCCTACTGGTCCGACCCCACCTGGCAGGCCGCCCTCGACACCACCCCGACGGTCCTCACCGCCACCACCCGCGAGCTGCGCATCGAGCTGCCCCCAGTCTGGCGCGCCGAACTCCACCTCGCCTGGGACGGCGCCAGCCTGCTGATCTCCTCCGACCTGCGCACCCTCGCCTGGGCCGTCGGCGCCCGCACGCCCGACCCGGACGGCGCCGCCGCGTTCCTCAGCGGCGAACGCTGGACCTGCGGCCTCCTGCCCTCCCTCTACCGCG
>NZ_JBIVVI010001069.1:0-3157 GCF_044757675.1 Kitasatospora sp. NPDC091257 | reverse complement strand
CTCGCGGGCCCCCGGCCGCCGGGGGGTCAGGCAGCGAGCAGCAGGGCCTTCGCCGTGTCCTTCATCGGGTTCTTCTGGTCGTGCAGCAGGGTGGTCATCGCCAGGTTGGCGCGGTGCTCCTGCTCGGTCAGGGCCTCGGGGGCCTTGACGGTGCGGAAGTAGTCCTCAAACTCCACGATGGCCTGAAGGGCGGCCCAGCGGGTGTTCCTGATGTTGTCCTGGGTGTGGGCCTCGGCGAACAGGTGGTGCAGCCGGTCGCGCCGCTCCTCGTGGGCCGCGACCAGATTCTTGCGGGCACCCTCGGCCGGGGCCGTCCACAGCCGGGCGATCAGCTTGTCGAACTCCTGGTCGGTCATCGCCTGCCGGTACAGAGCGGTGGCCTCGGCCTCCAGGGCTACGGCGTAGCGCTCGGTGAAGCCGAGGGTGCGCCGGGCCTCCTCCAGCCGGGAGAGGGCGTCGACGGTGTGGCGGACCTTCCAAACGCGCTGGGCCTCGTCGACGGCGAGGTCGAGGGTGTTGGTGCACACCGCCCGAACCGGGGTCTCGACGGCGACGGCGGCGGAGCGGCCGTCGTGGCTGTTGGCGAACAGGGTGTACAGGTCGATGCGGTCGGCCGCGCCATCGGGGTCGATGGTGATGCTCGGGGACTTGACGGACATGAACACGACCCGGCCGCCGTCGAGCGCACCGGCGGTCTCGTAGGTAACGTGGCCGCCGCCGACCAGCTCGTCCAGGAAGGCGAACGCAGCGCGGTTCTGGATGGGGGTCCAGGTGTTGCCGACGAGGCCGCCGACCCAGTCGCCGGTGTCGGTGCGGACGGTGGCGAAGCGGTTGGGGATGCGCTTGCCGAGCTTGCCCTTGTTCATCGGCAGGATCGGCAGCTTCTCGACCTGCCAGTCCAACTTGGCGAGGTGCAGGACCTCGTCGCTGGTCTTGGCCTCCTCGGTGACGGTGCCGAGGCCGTGCCAGGCGGGCTGGCGGTGGGAATAGAAGGCGGCCTCGCCGGTGGTGTTGTCGATGGCGCCGAGGTCGGCCCGGCCGGTGATGACATCGCTGTCGCGCATGGGTGTCTCCTGTGAGGTCTGCCCGGATTCGCGGTCCGGGCGGGCAACGAAGCTGACTTCCGTCTGCTTTCTTGACCTCAGTCTATTCTCGGGCAGGCGCCCTTGGGCACACCCTTCGAGACATGAAGTTCGGGCACTTCCCGCACCGACCGAAAGCACCGAACGGGCACCCTAGTCCTTACGCCGCCAGCGCCCGCCAGGGCCGAGCGGGCAGCGGTACGCCTGGACGGAAACGAATCAAAGTCGCGGAAGAAGGCCCCCTAGCAGGGACATCAGGCAGAGGCTCATTCCACGACCGCTGACGTTGGCCGGGCGCCCGACGCGAACGGAGTGGCGTCGCAGCTCACGAGACACCGAAAATTCTGATGCAACCGGCCTCTACCGCAGCCGAGTTAACCCGCCGCCGCAGGGGGCGCCGCACACCGATCCGGCGCACCCCGCTCCGAAGGAGATCCGCATGAAGTCCCTGCCCGCTCCGGCCACGCTCTTCCCCCACGCCCACCTGGCCGGCACCGAGGCCGTGCTCCTGGTCGTCCTGGTCCTGGTGCTCGCCACCCTGGCGCTGACTGGTACGCCGGTGCCGGACGCACTGATGGTGGTGGCGACCGCCGCATCGAGCGGGCTGCTCACCCGCGGGCACCCGAGCGGAAACCAGCTCGACGGGCGGGCGCGCTGATCGTGGGGCGCCACACCAACCCCGTCCCGGCGGGCACCGGCCCGCGCCTGCGGACGCTCGCCCTCGCCCTGCGCCGGTTGAAGGAGGCCAGCGGACTCACCTACGCCGAACTCGCAGAACACACCGAGGCCCTCGGGATGCCCAAGGGCGCCGCGACCCTGAGCCAGGCCGCCGCCGGCCACCGGCTTCCCCGGCTCGGCACCATCGTCGCGTTCGCCCGCGCGGCCGCGGACCCTGCGGACGCGAAGGCACAGCGCGAGGCGGCGGTGCAGGGCATCCGCGACTTGTGGAAGGCGGCGGCCATCGAGCGGGCCGCCCCTCTGGCCTCCGAGCAGGCCCCGACTGCTCAGCGATACCGCCGAGTGCGTGAGGCTGGCGGACCGGCGGTCGTGCGGATCAGGAGCCCCCATCCCAGGCGGACCTTGGCGAATCTGGCGCTGGGGTTGAGGAAGATGCGGGCCCGGGCGGGTCAGCCGTCGCTCAAGGCCATCCAGGACCTATCGGATGCCGCCGGGAACCGGGTGGCGAAGAGCACCATCCAGCTGATCCTGGCCGGGCGCGTTCTTCCGACCCACGATCAGCTGGTAGCCGTCCTCGACGCCTTCGACCATGCTGCGGGGCCCGGCCGAGCTGCATCCCGCAGCCGGCGTAGTCGATGGATCGCGGTGCGCGATTCCACCGAGCGGCGGAGGCGAAGGGCTACCGTCAGTCCTCAACTCGCCTTCGGGTGCCTCGACTCATTCGTCCTGGAGGTCCGCGAACGCCGCGAGCGCGAGGAGGAGATCCTGCGCAAGGTCGGGAAGCTCAGCAAGGACGGCGAGGCCATCAGCGACGACGAGGACGACGAGTACCGCCTTGGCGTGCCCGATCAGTCCCCGACCTCATTGTGGCTGCTGAACGATGAGGAAGTGGCCGCTTGGGCGCATGAAGCCCTGGAGTCCGGCCGATACGAGGACGACCGGGACCTGCGCGCCGAGCTGCGCGCCCTGGCCGACGGCTAACTGCTCGCGCGGCGGTTGCGCAACTCCAGCCCGGCCTGCTTGGCGTAGCGGGTCACCAGGGCCGGGGACAGTCCCGAGGTGTCGGAGATGCGGTAGACCGGCACGGACCGGTCAGGGTAGGCGGCGATGACGCCCTCGAGGCGCATCTCGCGCATAGTGCTGGCGGTGTCGTCGATCACCGCGAGCGGGTCACGGAGCTGCTCGAGGAGGTCCATCGGCCCCAGACCGGCTGCCTTGACGGCCTCCAGCGCGGCTTTGAGGTCCTGGGCGGCGGCGGCGAGTCGCTCGCCGGGGCTCGCCGCGGTTCGGCGCGTGCTGCTGCGCTTCGGCGTCGCGGCCGGCTCCTTGCCGCTCATCGGTGCTCTCCTTTGTGCTGCGGTCCGGCCGGGGCCGGGGGTCGTCTATGTCTACCAGGG
>NZ_JBIVVI010001068.1:0-3157 GCF_044757675.1 Kitasatospora sp. NPDC091257 | reverse complement strand
CTGTTCAGGAGGGTCGGGGCCGAATGCCCCGCGAGGCGCGCGGGCGGGTCGCCGCCGCGGGCCGCGGGGGCGCCGCACAACGGCGAGGGCGCCGCCGCCACCGGGGTGACGACGGCGCCCTCGTCGCGGCGCTGCGGCGGTCAGTCCTGCAGGACGACGACCGGGGCGACCATCAGCCGGGTGCGGCGCGGGTTGGCGGTGGCGGCCGGCAGCTCGGTGCCGTAGGTCACGACGTCCTCGGGCTTGCGGGCGCCCGGGATCTTGCTGAAGTCCTCGACCGAGGCCAGCGTCGTCCGGCGGGGGTTCGCCGTGGGGCGGCAGGACAGCGTGGACTTGGTGGCGTTCTTCGCCTGGGACATCGAGAGCACCTCGTGGTCATGGCCGGGTCGATCGCGGCGATCGGCACCGGCCTGATGGATTCCGATTGATTCGGAGGGGTTCTGGGCAGGCTGATCGGGGCCGTGCTCCGGAGACAGCCAGGTTACGAGATCTCATTCCACAGAGGCCGTGACCAAAGCTACACATTAGACTGTGATTTTGCTCACAAAATGCCGAGCAAAGTGCAGATATCCGACATATCGCCGCACCGGGATTTTCCGGCATTTCGCCGATAAGGGGCATTCCGGAAGGTCTGTGACTCTTCCCGACCCCGGGTCCGCTTGGCATGTATCCGGCGAGTGTCCGAAAAAGGCGGTATTCCGGTCCTGTTACCGCACAGTCCGTGAGAAGACGCAAGCGGTCGGTAGCGCCGGGCGCCCGGTACGTGCGGCCCTTGTTGGGATTCCCCGGCTGTGCTGGAATGCGACGGACCGTGGGTAGGGAGTGGTCCACCCCGGTGCCCGCTCTCCCGGACCGGCCGGGGTGCGGATGGAAACTCGACACCGTCCAGGCCGTGGCGACGCGGCGGGACGCCCGGTCCAGAGGTTGCGACGCCAGTGCAGGGACGTTTCAAAAGGGGTAGCGGCGCCGCGGGTAACCCGGAGTCGCGTGAGCCTGTGGCAGCCCCTCAACAGGCGGCGGCCCCCAGCGGCCCGGCCGAGCCGGTGACACCCGAGGCCGTCGGCCACCCGGAGGAGGAGGGCCAGGAGCGGAAGTCCGCCCGGGACAAACTCCGCACCTCCCTGACCCGGCGCCGCGCCACCGGTCTGAACCGGCTCGCGATGCGCAACTGGCGCATCCGCACCCGTCTGATCGCGCTGCTCGCCCTCCCCGTGCTGGTCTCGCTGGTCCTCGGTGGCCTGCGCATCCAGAGCTCGATGGAGAACTCGCAGCAACTCGCCCAGATGGCCAACC
Source organism: Kitasatospora sp. NPDC091257 (assembly GCF_044757675.1). Lineage (NCBI taxonomy): Bacteria > Bacillati > Actinomycetota > Actinomycetes > Kitasatosporales > Streptomycetaceae > Kitasatospora > Kitasatospora sp. NPDC091257. Next base: position 1,864 of record NZ_JBIVVI010001068.1, on the reverse strand, counting down.
TCTCCGACCTGGCCAAGAAGGCGACCAACCTCGCGGACGCGCTCCAGACCGAGCGCGACATCAGCGCCGGCCCGATCACCCACGACCCGGCCGCGCCGCTGGACGACGACATCGTCGCGGCCCGCAAGTCCACCGACGACCTGAGCCGCACCTTCACCGCTTCCTCCGACAAGTTCGAGAACCTCGAACTGTCCGGCGGAAAGGCGCTGTTGCTCCAGATCCGCAAGGACCTGAACTCGATCGCGGACACCCGCAGCCTGCCGTACCAGAACAACCAGAACATCCAGTCGACGATCACCGCCTACGACGTGATCATCCGCGACCTGCTGTCCATCACCCAGGACATCGCGCTCGCGTCGAACAACAAGGACCTGGTCGTCTCCACCCGCGCGCTCCAGCAGTTCTCGCTGGCGAAGAACGCGACCTCGCAGCAGCGGGCCCTGATCAGCGCCGCGCTCGCCAACCCGAAGACCCCCGACCTCAGCCCCAGCGACGAGTCCTTCGGTATCCGTCTGCGCAGCTCGTACGACAACGCGATCGCGAGCTTCAACAACATCTACACCGCGCACGACCTGGACAACCTGCGCAGCCAGCTGAGCTACAACTCGGTGGTCGCCGACGCCGACCGCTACGCCTCCACGATCCTCACCCAGAGCGGCATCCGCCAGACCGAGGCGGTCAGCTACAAGGACTGGTTCGAGAAGGCCAGCTCCAAGATCACCGCCGAGCGCCGGATCGAGTCCAAGCTCATCGAGAACCTGGACGGCAAGGCCCAGGACCTCCAGTCCCAGGCCGACGCCGACGCCCTGATCATCGGTGTCGCGGTCGCCCTGGTGCTGCTCGTCGCCCTCGGTGGCGCCGGTCTGATCGCCCGCTCGATGGTGCGCTCGCTGACCCGCCTCCAGGCGGCGGCCGAGGACGTCGCCGAGCGCCGTCTGCCCGAGCTGGTCAAGACCCTCTCCGAGGCCGACCCGCACGACGTCGACACCACGGTCGAGCCGGTCGCCGTCGACTCCACCGACGAGATCGGCCACGTGGCCCACGCGTTCGACATGGTGCACAGCGAGGCCGTCCGCCTCGCCGCCGAGCAGGCCCTCCTGCGAGGCAACATCAACGCGATGTTCACCAACCTCTCGCGCCGCAGCCAGGGCCTCATCCAGCGCCAGCTGTCGCTCATCTCCGAGCTGGAGAGCCGCGAGGCCGACCCGGACCAGCTGGCCAACCTCTTCAAGCTGGACCACCTCGCGACCCGCATGCGCCGCAACGGCGAGAACCTCCTCGTCCTCGCCGGCGAGGACCCGGGCCGCCGCTGGACCCGTCCCGTCCCGCTGGTCGACGTGCTCCGCGCCGCCGCCTCCGAGGTGGAGCAGTACGAGCGCATCGAACTCGCCGCCGTGCCGTCGGCCGAGGTCGCCGGCCGCGTCGTCAACGACCTCGTCCACCTGCTCGCCGAGCTGCTGGAGAACGCCACCTCGTTCTCCAGCCCGCAGACCCGCGTCCGGGTCACCGGCCACGCGCTGCCGGACGGCCGCGTGCTGGTCGAGATCCACGACACCGGCATCGGCCTGAGCCCCGACGACCTCGCCGAGATCAACGAGCGCCTCGCCAACCCGCCGACGGTGGACGTCTCGGTCTCCCGCCGCATGGGCCTCTTCGTGGTCGGCCGCCTGTCCCTGCGACACGGCATCCGCATCCAGCTGCGCCCCAGCGACTCCGGCGGCACCACCGCGCTGGTCATGCTCCCCGTGGACGTCACCAATTCGGGTGACCGCCGCGGCCTTCCGGACCTTGCTCTCTGCCATGCACGAAGGCTACGCCGACCGGCGGACCGCTCGCGGCCGATCAAGCACGGAAACCGGTCCTG
>NZ_JBIVVI010001067.1:0-3159 GCF_044757675.1 Kitasatospora sp. NPDC091257 | reverse complement strand
CGTACACCCGGGGACTGCTGGACTCCATCCCCCGGCTGGACCAGAAGGGCCGGAACCTGCACGCCATCAAGGGCCTGCCGCCGAGCCTGCTGAGTCCCCCGGAGGGCTGCGCCTTCAACCCCCGCTGCCCGCGCGCCCAGGACCGCTGCCGGACCGAACTCCCCGCGCTGACACCGGTGACCGGCGAGCACGGGACGGAGCTGGCGGGCCGCCGCAGCGCCTGCCACTACTGGCGCGAGACGCTGCACGGCTGAGGCCGCGCCCGGCCCGGCCGGCGGCTACTTCGCGAAGCCGACGTTCTCCCAGACGATGTCGGACAGGCCCTGCGCGCCGATGTTGGCGAGGTCGGCGCGGGCCCCGTACAGCTGCGGGCGCTGGTAGAGCGGCAGGACGCCGGCCACCTTCCAGAGCTCCCCGTCGGCCTGGTTGATCGCCTCGGTGGCGGTGGCGGCGTCGGCCGCGGCCGCCGCCCGGTCGAGCGCGGCGTCCACCGCCGGGCTGCCCGCCCCGACGTGGTTGGTGCCGCCGCTCTGGACGAAGTTGGCGCGGTTTCCGCTGGCCGGGAAGGGGGTGCCGATCAGCGAGTAGGCGGCGATGTCGAAGTCGTTGCGGTTGACGTACTTGTCGAAGAACTCGTTGGCGGGGGCGGTCACGGTGGTGACCTTGATGCCGACGTCCTTGAGCATTCTGGTGGTGTTGGCGGCCTCGGCCTGGGCCGGGTTGACGCCGGCCGGGACGACCATCCGCAGGTTCAGCTCGCGGCCGTCCTTCCTCCGCACGTCGCCGTCCGGTTTCCAGCCGGCCGCGTCCAGCTTGCGGGCCGCCTCAGCGGGGTCGTAGCGGGCCAGGCCCAGGGAGTTGTCGCGGTAGCCGTTCTGGTTGGTGACCAGCAGGTGGTTGTTGAGCGGGACGGCGGGCCAGTCCAGGCCGCTGAGGTCGGAGCGGATCACCACGTCCCGGTTGATCGCCTGGAAGACGGCCTGGCGCACGGTCGCGTCGCCGAGCGCGGGGGTGCGGGCGTTCAGGGTGAGCTGGCGGAAGTCCGGTCCGCCGGCCCGGCGCACCGCGGCGCCCTTGGTGTTCCTGACCACCTGGTAGCCGGCCACGTCCGGGCCGATGTTGACGAGGTCGAGCTGTCCCTTGGCGAAGGCGGCGGGCATCGCGTCGGGCAGCATCGCGTGGAAGACGATCCGGTCCAGCACCGGCTTGTCGCCCCACCAGGAGGGGTCGGCGACCAGTGTGACGGTCTGGGCGGCGCGGTCCAGCTGCTCGACCTTGAACGGGCCGGCGGTGACCGGGAACGCGTCCAGGTAGGAGGAGTTGAACAGGTCCGGCGTGGAGATCCGGCCGGCGGGCAGCAGCGGGGCGTTGCCGGCGCTGTTGAACATCGACTGCCACTCGGAGAACGGGTGGTCGAAGGTCATCACGGCCTGGAAGTCGTCCTTGCCGCGCTCCACCGCGGAGACCAGCTCGAAGCCGGTGCTGCTGGAGGACTTGTAGGCCGGGTCCTTCCCGTTCAGGGCACGCCAGTTGGCCTCGATGTCGCGCCAGGTGATCGGGGTGCCGTCGGACCAGTGGGCCTTCGGGTTGAGCGTCCAGGTGACCACCTGCCGGCCGTCCTTGAGCTCGGCGTGCGCCTCCTGAAGGTAGGCCGGGTTGGGGGTCTGGGTGCCGGCCGCGTCCGAGCGGAAGAAGGTCGGCAGCAGCGGCTTGCTGACCATGACGGTCGAGGACTCGCTGCCGTCGGTGTGGATCGGCGACCACTGGCGGGAGAACTGGGCGATCGCCAGGTTCAGGGTGCCGCCCTGGCGCAGCTGGGCCCGGTCGTGCGGGTTGATGTCGACCGAGGTGAGCTTGGGCGACGCGAGGGCGGCCGTCGGGGCCTCGGCGGCGTCCTGACCGGAGGTGCAGGAGCAGAGGGCCAGCGAGAGGGTGAGGGCGGTGAGACCGGCGAGCAGGGCCGTCCCGTGGTGCTGGAGGCGGCGGCGCATCGGCGTGCTCCCCGGGGTGGATGTGGCGGATGGTGTGGCGTCACATCTTGCTGACCGGGACGGGTGTTGTCGAGGGGCGGGCCCGGATGCGGGCCTGCCCCTCGTGCGGTGCGGGTACGGCGGACGCGCCGGCCCCCGACCGCGTCAGACCACGAACTTGAAGGTGCGGTCCTTGTCGCCGGTCTTGTCGAGCACCGAGGTGATGCCGTCCGCGACGTCCTGCGGGGTGATCGCGGCGACCTGGCCGTTCTTCTTGACCTTCACCTTGTCGAACGCGGTGCCCAGCTGGGCGGCGAGCGCGTCGAGGTCCCACTTGGGCACGATCTTGCCGGAGGCGTCCGGGACGAGGGTGAGCGCCTTGGCGGCGGTCTTCGGGCCGAAGTCCCAGGACTTGGCGCCGGCCACGACGTGCACCTTGCCCGCGGCGATCTGCTTGCCGAGGGTGTCGGCGGCGCCCTGGAGGGCCTGGGTGGAGATCTTCGGCTGGGCGGCCGTGACGGCCAGGGCGATCGGCTGCTCGGGCTTGCCGTCGGCGCGGTCGCGGTAGGCCTGCGCGATCACGTCCAGGGCGCTCGCCGAGTCCACCGCCTGGCCGGCCCGGCCGGGGACGACGATCGGCTCGCCGTTGACGTCGCCGAACTTGACGTAGCCCTCCTGGAGGCCCTGGCCGGAGCCGGCCGCGAGGGTGTCGAGAGCGGCCTTCAGCTTGGCCTTGTCGACCTTGACCTCGGGAGCGACGGTCTTGGTGCCGCCCTTGAGCGACTTGAAGACGTCCAGCGGGTTGTAGCTGTGCTGGGCCAGGCCGTCCACGGTGGCGGTGGTGTCGAAGCTCAGGCCGGCGACCGCCGGGTCGAGGTCCACGGCCTGGTCGCCGATCTTCAGCTTGAGCGGCTGCTGGCCGGCCTTGCCGACCGACTCGTCCAGCTGGTGGATCGCCTGGTCGCGGCTGCTGCCGCCGATCTCGGCGCCGAGCACCACGGTGCCCTTGGGGACGTCGGACTGGTTGAGCATCAGGCCGGTGCCGTACGCGGCGGCGCCGAGGAACAGCACCGCGACGATGCCGTAGACGCCCAGCTTGACCAGCTTCTTGCCGGCCCCGCCGCGCTTGGCCTTGGCCGGGGCGGCGGGCTCGGCCTTCGCCTTGGCGGGGGCCGGAGCGGGGGCCGGG